>CAYMFZ010000189.1:0-9328 GCA_964389585.1 uncultured Pirellulaceae bacterium
TGCCTTGGTTGGGTCTCGAGAAAGATCAGCCCAAGCCAAAAACAAAACACCCACCGTCACGAGCCCTAGCGTTAAAAACTGAAGCCATCGGCGCGAATGCTTGTCCGATTGCGTTCCAATTCCAATCGCAACTGCGAATGGCACCATCGCCGCGAGGTAGCGGTGCATTCGTTCGTTTGCTTCAAAGACCAGAATCGAAGCGACAAACACAACAAGTGACCCAACTAGCAACGTGTAGATTGGAATTTGACGCCGAAGCAAGCTTTCAAGCGTCGTCAATCCGCCAACCCCAAACCGTTCAACAGCCGCGAATACTCTTTTGCGGTTTAACCAAACGACACCCCACATCGCAACGACCAACGAGACTGCCAACACCACGCTGACAAATTTTGTAGAAAGTGGTACGACCAGAACCGATGGGACGGTGATTCCAATTGCCAAAGACAATGCACACCAACTGAACACGCGAAATCGTGAACGCTCACTCCAAAGCGAAAGCCCTGAAAGTCCAACCATCGACGCGATTGCGACGAAACCTAGTGGCGAGTCAACGAAGCCGTAGCTGTTTGCCCAGTTACCAACTCCGAACTGAAGCAAAGCCGCGGCGAGTATCCAGAGCGAACCGACAAACAAGACGACATTTGACAACCACAAAAACGAACTTGGTAATCGAATGAGATCGGCACCTTGGATGACTTGTACATCACCCGCTGCAATCCGATTCTGCATTTTTGTACTGACCGCGTTTCTTCTTTCAACAATCAAACTGTATGACAACCAAGCCGTAGCGACTGCGGCAGACACGATGACGCAAAGATGAAACAAAACCGGCTGGTCGTCGGAAATCCAAGTGAACTTGTCTAACCAAACTGCAACTTCAACGCCGATCAACGCAACCGCCGCCGAAACGAAAGCCATCTTTCCATCGCGAACCATCCAACCAACGCCTGTTGCCAAGATCGAAAGTATGGCGATGACACCAAGGTACAGACCGAATGAACTCGAATCCAACCAAGCTCCACGGACAGCAAACGTCAAAGCAATCGCACCGATCAGCAGAAATGGCAAACTGAGCAACTGACGTTTCGTAAGTTCCGACGAATCGTAAGTTAACGAAGCTGTTGATTTTGAATCCATCCTATGCCAGAAGATCAATCCGGTTTGACATATCGTCACAACGACCATGCCGATCATCACAACGCGGTAAGGTAACCAAGCAACGAAATCATCAGGCAGGCTGTAACTTCGATCGACCACAGCAGCGAGCAAACCAACCAAAGTCAAACCCATCCAACCCGTCAGCCAGACCCAAGTCGAGATTGAATGACGCTTGGTCAGATTGTCGCGCCAAACAAAGAACGCCAGCACACCGAATGCCGCCCACGCGATCACGCCGAGTGGACTTCCAACGGAGCTGATCCAACTGCCCGGCTGATCGGGAACGAGAAAGAACCTTATCATCGCTAAGACTGCGAGACTGGAAATAAGCAAACCGTTGAGCAACGTGTGGACTTGGATTTGACTTAGCTTTCCCAACCAAGTTTGGTTCGTCGTTGACTCACTGACTTTACGGCTATCGATTCGATCGCGGAAGTAAAACCAGAGGAATCCGTAGCACGTCATGCCAATTGAAACGGCTTTGAGAATGTTCACGAACCAGCTTGAAGCCAGTTTTGGATGCGGAGACAGAAACAACAACCCAACGGCCAACACAACAATGTATTGAAAAACAGCCGACCCAATCGTCGCCAGCCAACTTCGCCTCTCAGATATCGCGTACAACAAAAATGTTCCAACGATCAGAGCGACGGGAGCACCGAAAGAAATTTCCAACGAGATCTTACTGAACCACGAATTGGTCAGCGGTCCACCAAGCGAATCTCCACCCTTGAGTAGGACTTGTCCAACCGTGACGGTTGAGATCAATAGCACGACTAAGACAACGATCGCCAACGCGAAATTGATCAACTGCTGTGTTGATTCGCGACGCCAATGCGAAGGACCCGATAGATTTAGCTTGTTTCGCAACATCGACCAGGCTGGAAGCAAAGGCCGCCGCATCGCGACGATGATAGCGCCAATCAATCCGCCGATCGGAAGCATCCATCGAATTGCTGATGCGACCGATTTTGAATCTGCGAATGGAATTGCGCCTGTTGCCCACGCCAACATCCAAATTGCAATCAACGCCATCCCTTTTTTTGCGTTAGGTTGAACCACCAGAGAAACGAGAATCGCAACGGTGATCGACGCAATGGATCCAACAATCCAACTGGGCGACTCTCTCAAATCAAAAACGCTTGCGAGTGGCGAGCTTGCTGAAAGTTCAGCCATAGCCGCAGGCAACAAAATGTCGCAAGCGAATCCGCCAATCGCGAATATCAAGAGGAACAAGACGAACTGGTCCGCTTTTAAATTACTCGCCAACAACCAGTTTAATCGTGGCCGCCGAACGACAAAGGCTTGAACTATCGACCATGCGATTGACCAAACCGAAAGTCCGATCAAATGAAGGAGCCAATGTTTTGCTGAATTGAGAGGCGGACACCACGAACTCTTGACCATCAACTCCGCCAGAACAACACTGACGAGCATCCCAGTTGACAGAACAAACGGTGCCGATGCAATCTCGCGAAATTCAGATCCGTTTCTTGTCCAAGTCCACCCGATCAACAACCAATTCAGCGTCGCCAAGGAAAAGAAAAACGTCGCCCATCCAGTTTGGCTTGGAATCAAGAACAGCGAGCCCAACATCAACGCGAAAGTTGAAAGAGCTGCCCAGTCGACAAATAATCCACCGGCCGAATTTTGGGTTGTGAGTAAAACACCATCTTTATTTTTGGTCCGCGAAGTTGTCCGGTTCAGCGCAACTCCCATCCCAACCAAGACGGCACTGTGGATCGCAAAAACGACAACCCAGCCTGAAAGTTCAATCCCAACAAATTGATTTACCCAAAGTGAAACAGTGGGATTCCACAAGATCGTATGGACCAAGGCTCCTGCTAGTAGAACGGAAGCCATGTGTGGCAAATCCGCTGCATTGGCGAATCGACCGGCGAGTTTTTTGCGGTCAACGATTGCACAAACTACCAGTGAGATAATCGCTGCCAACAAGAGCAAGCCGCTGGCAGTCATCACATCGAATTGGTTATCGCGATGAATCAGGCTGGCGACGACCGCGACAAAACAGCCAACCAAAAAGATTGCCCCGCCAGTAATCCATCCGGTCACTCGAACTGAGTTGAGATTGGCGAGGCGAGGAATGTGCTTTTGCAAGACGGTATTGGAGATCGCAACGAAAACGCCAACCGCAAGTAAACACAGCCCACTCTTTCCGTTGAGCAACGCAGATTGAACTTCGGAAACTGAGGTCCATTGGTCGAATCCAAAATTGCCTGAAAACAAGTTGACTGCCACAAGTATCCCAAATGTGATCACGGCCCACGCGATTGGCAACATCTGCTCATTGCGTTGATGAATGGCGAGCATGATCATCCCAATGCCGGAGACAATCGCATTGACAATGAACATCGTGGGATGCGAAGCCGAAGCGCAGATTGAAATGGTCAACAGAATCAATCCCAGAACTTTCAATGACAGTCCGGCAAGTCGAACTTGGTTCTCTTCCTGTCGACGATCAGACGAAACGGCAAGGCTGGAGTCACTATTGTTTAGCGAACTTAGGATCGTACCTTTTGAAATGATCGACCCAATCCAACTGACGACCAAACAGAGGACGGACAGGACTGGCGAGATCGACACCAAACCAATCAGCTTGGAGTCTGCTCGGATAACTACCAACGACAGTGCGGCGACTGCGGCAAAAACGGAGATGCCTAAAAACAGAAACGCCCGATTGCAGGCTGGAACGGACCAACGCTCACGTACCCATTGCCGAGGATCAAAAGTGCAGGTTCCAACAAGAAAACTTGCGACGATCGGCATTCCAAGAATTAAGTAATGAAACGAAACGTTGGCAGACTCAACCGTTCTGTTGAGAATCAAAGCCCCAATGCCACAGCCCATGATGGCGACGGTCATTGGAAGGTTCCCGCGCCGCAAAAGATGCTTGGTCGACTTCCAAGTCATCAAAGAGAAGACACTCAGCCCAACGGCCACCGCGATCCAGAGCCACGGCTCCGTGAGCGCGCGCCGCTCCGATAAAACGCAAGCCGCAACAAAATTAAGTGGCACCAACAGCAGTCCAATGACCAACGTGCCTCGACTGGTATTGCGCAGCTTCCATTTCTTAAGCGTGTAAATTCCGGCGCCGTGGATGGCGGCTGTAATCAGCATGAATAGCAGAGCTGAAAAATATGGGATCGTGTTGCGCAGCTCTTCGCGCAGACTGACGATCAGTCCGACAGCACTGAGCACGATCAAGATGCCGCTGGTCAACTCGCCCCACCGCATGTTCTTCTCTTGCATGAAGCCTGACATGAGTTCGCCAAAACTTCGGCGAGGTATCAATGGTTCACGGGCGGGCGGATCGGGGATGTCCCACGGCGCGGGTTTGGCTTGCGAAACTGGCGCTTGGGAAACGGGCGTTTGCAAAACTGGTTCAACCATCTCTATGGCGGAATCAGCCACTGCGGCGGAACTTGAAGCTTCTGGCAAGTCTTGGCTTGCCCGATTCGAGGTCGTTGGCGGAACGTTAGTCGAGACAGGAACCTGAGTGCTTGGCAGGGAACCCTTGGTTTTCGTTTCAGTTTTCGTCTTGGTTGACGTCGACTTAGTGGCAGTTGGAGATTCAGACTCGGCGACAACCGCGGCATAGCTGGTTGCGAGAGAGTCGGCTGAGGGAGATGGTTGTAGCTTTGACGCCGCGCTGAACATTCCAGGATAGGTCTTTTCGAGAAAGCTTCGTAGCTCGAGATAAGCCGAATCGTTGATCTGTTTTTTTGAGAGAAGATGATCCAGCAAGCGCCTTGAGGCGAGCACGTCGGTGCCTAAGTTGGGCGTTGGAACTTTTGGCGCGTCGGGCTTAGATTCCCCAAAAATCCAGATGATACATTGAAAGAATCCGATCAAAGTAAAGACAATGATCGATACGATTACCAAGAATCCAACGAGTACCCAAAACATTTTGATTCACCCAACCAAGTCAATGATTCGTTTCGAATTCGCCTGAAGTTTTGTAGTGAAGCTGCCAGCAAAGCTGTTGAACGCTAACGGGTTGAACCGTGCATCGCGAATCTCAACCTGCAGTCAGCAACGATTATCGATAACTATGGTAGATCTTCGTTCCAAGTGCCGGATGAATCGCCTTGCTAAAGGTAGGTTTTACGCAGGGCTAACGCAGGACTAAAGCCGATTACATTTGGCTTACTTGGGGTTTACTAAGCACTCGCATTTACGAGGTTGGGATAAAGATTTGAGATTTGAGATTTGAGATTTGAGATTTGAGATTTGAGATTGGGAATAGAAACCTATCCCAAAAAATTGTGAGCCGTTGGCGCTAGCCTCGGGCCGACCCAACGAGTGGCTTGTTTTGCTGGTTGTTCTGGCCCGAGGCTAGCGCCTTCGGCTCACTGTCGAATAAGCTCTTGGTTTTGGGATAGGTTCTAAGATTGAGAATTCATTGAAGACTATCGACTAGGATTGTGGCGTTTCACTCCGTGAAACAGCGCCAGACCCCGATGCGAAGCGAAGGACATTCTCGGGACATTCTCGATGCGAAGCGAAGGACATTCTCGATGCGAAGCGAGGGGTGTTCTCGATCACCCGTCAGTTCAGTTTTGACGAACCACCAGCTTGCAAAAACCAGAAACTATGATTCTCTCGTTGGCCGCAGTTCAACTCTTGGATAATGATGATCCGAAAGATGATGAATGAGCTTCAGCGTTTGAAAGGCATCGAGCCATTCGTGAAATCGCTGAACCAACATCAAACTGTCACGCGCGTTTGCCTGAAGCTTTGGCCAAACGTCCGCAAAACTTCTTTCCTTCAACCAAGCCTGACAGGTTAAAGGCGCACTCTTCAAAAGTTCTTCTGCCGAATCGCCAAGGTTCTCCTCAACCACAGCCAGCAGCCCGCCAAGGTCTCGGTAGCAACCTTCATGGTAGGTCAACCATTTTCCACTTTCGAGTATTTCACCGACCGCTTTTCCGGTGCCAAAGGGAACGCGATTGGAAGTTCGATCAGACGGGTAAACGAACGCGGATTCGATCATCGCAATTTTGCAGCCCGTTTTACTCAACTGTTGAAGCAAATAGAAATCTTCGCCAGCCATTCGTCTGCAATGGTAGCCACCCGACTTGAGGTAGGCTTGTTTTGTGCAAACGATTGTGGAACCAATCGCATACCAAGCGTGCGGCGAATTGGCTTCTTCGAGGCGTCGACGATGCTGATGAAGATGCTGCTCGTAAACTTCGATGGCCTGCCTCTCTGCATCCGTTCCGCAGTGACGATGTTTGAAATTGACGTGGCCGGCTTTGAAATCAGGATTCGATTTCAAATGCACAAAGATGGCTTGCAAGTATTCCGGATTAACCGGACTGTCAGCGTCGAGGCTAATGACGGGAGAATTGTCATCTATAAATTCAAGCCCAATCGAACAAGCTTGATGCCGCGCAAGCCCAACTCCGAACTTCTCTGGATAGGCGGCTTCACCCGTCACGTGGTCAAGCCAAGCCAGGTGCAATGGAGTTTCGAAAGTCTGCAACCATTCAAGTGTCGCCAAGTTGTCTTGTCGATCCATTGAAGCTCGCTGGTTTACATTGACGATGATCAGCGTTTCGTCGTAGTTTTCAGGCTTCGTCTTCTCCAAGCTCCTCAGCGTATCAGGCAACGACTCGAATTCATTACAACAAGGCAACGCGATAATTGCTTTGTAGTGTTTCTTAATCGGTCGCTTCGATTGGAGCGGCGCAGTTTCTGGGATTGGAGTCTTTGCCATTGAGATTGGCTCTTCGATTCGTCTTTGAATTTGAGCAAACGGATTGACTGACTTGAAAAGTGACGAAGGATCATGAGTCCCAATCAGCGCATAAAAAAGTCCAACTGCCCAGTGGGAGCGACATACCGTAAGGCGGTCAGGCAGTTGGAACTAAGTCGAAACTGCAATTGCAACCGCGACTTGGTAGGTGGGATTAGAATGGCTTGATGTATATGGTTTTGCTCGTGTCTGGCGAATAAGTGAGCCGACAGGAGCGGAATAAAGTGGAGTAAGCAAAACTACTGAGGAAACTTTGTTGGTAGATCAAAGATGAGGACTTTGCTTACTCCATAGAAAGGTAACGCAACCGTCGTGCCATAACTGGAATATTCAAAAACGCCCGCTTTGCTGACTTTTCCAAACTCAAGGTGCTGTCAAAATCATCTCGCAAAGAGACAGCGATCTCAGTCTGAGACAAAGCGTCCAAGCAGAATCAGACGTAAAATTGAAAAAGACTAATAATCAATCCCAATCGCACAGAACTATGGATGGATCGAGCGTTACCGCAAATCGACTTCAAAGGTCCTGATCTAGGCAATCGTGTCAGTTATGTTTTGGTTGGCACAAACTCACGTTTGCAGGTTTGTGAAACGGGGCAGTTGACGAAGGATCGGCGAAGATAAAAATGGAGTTTCCGAACCCACCAATACGAAGACCAAACACTGTGACGAACATTTTCAAACTAGCTCGCAAACGCATTTTTTCGTGCGCAACAGAAGCTTGCTGTTGTTTCGAAACGGCAATTTGCTGTATTAAGTTCGATCCAGCCCAGTCTTTGGCCGCCAGACCATGATTGCTTTTACTTAAGAGCAAGCAACGCAGGCCAACCGCCTGCGTTTTTTTTTGACCTGATTTAAAGTTCATTCGTCCACGATAAGGATGAATCGTTGAAACGACATTTGATATGACTCAATCCAACGCGAATCCGAACTCGTCGCTGTCTACGGATTCGCCACCATCAGCCAACAAAACCGGGGCGGACTCCCAACCGGAGACATCGTTAGTTCAATTGAATCAAACTCAATCGAATGAAGCACACTTCAATGAGTCACAACCCAGTTCCGTCGAATCGAAAAAGGATTCTGGGATCGGGGCTTCAAGCGCTCCCGCTGAGCTCGTGCCTTGGGGGCTGAAGCGTTTTGCTGACCAGCCGATTGTGTTGACGACTTCATTTGGCATGGAGGGTTGCGCTTTGATGGACATGTGTTCCAAAGCGATCGAGCGCGAGAAACTTCAACCCTTATCCGTCGCGTGCATCGACACAGGTTTCTTTTTTCCCGAGACAATTCAGCTTCGTCAAAAGCTGGTCGACAAATATACCAATTTGAACTTTATCACTTGGGAAACACCTGTCTCGATTGAAGAGCAGCGGAAAACTTACGGGGACATGCTTTGGAAAAACAATCCGAACATGTGCTGTAACATTCGCAAAGTGCAACCGATGCGTGAAAACATTGTCAACTACGGCGTGTGGATTACGGCACTGCGTCGAACGCAAACCAAAGAACGCGCCGACATTCCGGTTCTTGGTTGGGATTGGCGATACGAACTCTTGAAGTTCTGCCCCTTGGCGACTTGGTCGCGAGCCGATGTTTGGAATTACATTCAAGAGAATGAAGTTCCATTCAACCAGTTGCATTTGCAAAACTACCCCAGCGTCAGTTGCTTTCATTGCACTAAAGCAGTACCAGGATCGAGCCCCGATTCAGAAATTCGAAAAGGCCGTTGGGCGGGATCGGACAAAGACGAGTGCGGTCTTCATTTCTCAATTTAGCTTTTGCGTTATCGACAAACGCGCCGAACATTTCAAACAATTCAATCGACTTAAACACTTACGACTAGAACATCATGGCCAAAGAAAAAACGGATCCTTCGAAAGTCGAAATTGCGAAACAAAACAGCAAGCTCTTGCGCGGCACCATCGATGAGACTTTGAAAGACCCTTCGATCGAAAAGTTCTCCGCCGACGACATGCAGCTGCTGAAGTTTCATGGTTCTTACGAGCAGGACGATCGCGATTTGCGCAAAGCGCGTCGCGCTGAAGGACTTGGAAAAGCCTACAGTTACATGCTGCGTGTCGTCATTCCTGCCGGTCAGTTAACCAGTGCTCAGTACATTGACCTCGATCGGATGGCGGATGAATTTGCTAATGGCACGATTCGCATCACGACACGACAAGCGATTCAATATCACGGCGTGATCAAAGGCGAATTGCGAGAAACGATCCGTCAAATCAATGAAGCGATGATGACGACGCTCGCAGCTTGCGGCGACGTTTGTCGAAACGTGATGGCCACGGCGGCACCGATCAAAGACGCGATTCATGAGAAAGTTCGAGAGACGGCTCACGCAGTTGCGGTAGAACTCCGTCCTGCTACCAAAGCCTATCAC
>CAYMFZ010000190.1:0-9319 GCA_964389585.1 uncultured Pirellulaceae bacterium
GTTCGTTTACACCACATCAGCGCCAACCCTCACAACCGACCAAGCGTTGAGGCAATTTTGGATTTAGCAAGACGGTGACTCTTCAAGTCGCCGAAATTCAACTGCTGATTCGAAATTTCACAAATGAATGCGAAAGAGTCGCCCAAAAATGCATCGGCCATTAGTGACCGATGCATTCTGCCGACAATAAATCGACGATCGTTTTTTTTCGGTCTGCTTATTCTGGAACAACGGAGTACTTGCCCTTGGTGCGAACATAGATCGTGCAAGCGTCGTCACAGGTAACGTGATGCGATGCTTTGCCTTCCGATCCAAAATATCCGCCGCCGGCCAACTTCTTCACGTCTTTACCATCGTCCAAATGCAAGCTGGCTTCTCCCTCGATAACGATAACTTTGAAGGTCGAGCTTTCGGTTTTCAACTTGCCTGTGAAACCCGCTGGAAGCTTGACCATAGTGCCGTTGATCTGATCGCCTTCAGGCTTGCCCCACATAAAAGTCATCTGAGCATTTTTTGATTCGTTCGAATTCAGATCGCCTTTGATCCATGTTGTATTCGAGGCATCGAGCCAAACGATATTCGTGGCGTCAATGTTGATCGGGCGTTCTCCATTATCAAAGGCTTCTGAGCCCGGCTTGACGAGGTACGGACCAGATTGGATTTCGACATAACCAATGCTTGCTCCACGCGCGGCGGTGATATGAACTTCACCTGCAGGCTGAGTCCAATACGAGCCGACTTTCATCCACATTGGTTCGGCTTCCGGGTCGTCATTGTGAAGTCCACCGCCGAGCACAATCCCTCGGTAGGTGATGTTGTGGATATGAGGCGGTGAAGAAAATCCATCGACGAATTTGACGAGAAAGCCAGACTCGCCGTCCTTCGTTTGGTCGCCCCAGATTGTCCCGGCTTGCGGACTGGCATCGCCGCGTGCTGGGTTGAGTTTCTGCCATTGAATTTCCGAAGCCAATCTGACTTCGACCTTGGTGGCTTGAGTTTCTTGCGCGTTAGCCGCGACGGGAACCACAATGCCGACTAGGGCAACGATGATCAAGTGATTGAGTTGGTGAATCATGTTTGTTTCCGTTTTTGTGAATTGACTGTTTGTTTACTGTTTCAACTACTGCACCAGATTGATCGGAAAAGCTGTTCCGATTCGTGCATGTAGCCCAGTGCGGAATTCGACAGCCAATACCATCAAGAAATTTGCAAGATTTGGAAAAAAGGTTTTTAACGCCCTTTTTAGCTGCGAATCCCCTTCTCGAAGCTTTACTCTTCCAGGGCATTTACGAGGAAACGCCGCCAGACGATTGCATCTCCGTATGCAGCCACGCGCGAGTGTAAGCCCAATATCGTTCCGCAGTTGCTGTGGATATATGCAGAGCGGCGGCGGCATCTTTGACGGTTAAACCTGCAAAGAATCGGAGCTTAACCAATTCGGCTTTCACCTCGTCTTGCTGTCCAAGCTTTTCAAGTGCTTCGTCAAGCTCCAGTAGTTTTTCTGGCTGTTCAGCCGCTGGATGATTCCAGGTTTCAAGTTGGCTCTTAACCCGATCACCACCCCGTTTTTCAGCCATCGCAGCGCGAGCGTGATCAACTAGAATCCGCCGCATGGCTTCGGCTGCCGCACCAAAAAAGTGACCGCGCGAATTCCATTTTTGATCATTACCCTGTTCGTCGCCAACAATTCGCAACCAAGCTTCATGAACCAAGGCCGTCGCCTGAAGTGTATGATCGGCGCGCTCGTGTCGCAGTCTCGCCGCCGCCAGTTTCCGCAATTCCTCATACACCAGTGGCAACAATTTGTGCGCAGCATCGGGATCCCCCGAATCGAGTCGATCAAGAATCTGAGTGATTTGTTCCAAGGGCCAACCCGTTCAATTTGTCTGACTAACGTTTTGAGCCAATCTGTTTTTGGCACTCAACGATCCACGCGTCGACTGAATTTCCTTCGTCTCCACTAACTCGCTGTTGAAATTTTTCAAAAGCGACCAGTGCTTGTGGATATTTTCCGATCTCCATACTAGCTCGGCCGATGATGCGATAAACGTGGTGCAAGTTTGCGTCCAACCCCAATGCTGTTTCAGCAGAAGCAATCGCCTGCTCTGGCCGTTTGTCCTGCAATAACCAAGTCGCCAATTGCAGATGTGCTGTGGCATCGTTCGGATCGCGGTCGATCGCTATTTTAATCACCTTCTGCGCCTCTTGTAGTTCATTGTTCTGACTGAGCGCTTCAGCAAGCTTTATCCAAACACCAGAATTCGAGGGGCGGATCGAAGTGCAACGCATCAGGTAACGAATTGCTTCGTCATACCGCTCGAGATCCATCAGGCGAATCGCGTATTCAAAGTTCAACATTAAGTCGGTTGAATGTATCGCTAAAGCATAATCGCGAACTTCAACTGAACGATTCACGTCGCCAAGCTGTTCGTAGGCTTGAGCGAGCCAGGAAAGTTTTCGTGCGCACATTTCAGAAAGGTCACCCGCCTCGACCGCGCCATCCAAGAAAGACTTTTCGAACTCTGTCGTTTCAAAAATCGCAGCCCGAATCGCAGTTCGAAGAGAATTGGGGTCGGCAGTACTCATCGCGTCAGTCCATTCCCTAATTTCACCGGTTGTGATCTCTTGACTGCCGGCATCGTCAAGCTGCATTCGGGTCGCAAGCCACAACTCAAGTGCGTCGGTCAATTTGATGGGCGCGTGATCTTTCTGTAAGCGCGACGCGACGTCCCCTGGCGACAGTGAATCTATGTCATACCCTCGGTTGCTCAGAATTTTTCGGAACCCTTGCTCCATCAGTTGCAAATTTTCGACCGACTGTATTGTCGAGTGATCAACCAACAATTCTTCCATTGAGAACGCAAACTGTCGGTCATGACTGGCTATTTCGAAACGTTCCAAGAAAGACTCGGCTCGTGACAAAGTAGTTTTCCCCGCCAACGAGCCACTCACGAGATGCTCGATTCGATCGCCCATTAAACTCGCAGTCGTCCACAGCTCATTGGAGTTCGGGGCTTCAACAGCAGCTACAAGAGCAGTGATTGCTTCGTCGACCGCGTCCCCCAAGCGAGTTTCATCTTTCTGCACTGCCGCAAGCTGGTGTTGCCGGTGGTTGAACCATCCCAACAACAAAGCGGATATAACTCCAATCGTGGCTGCGGTCAGCGCTAACCGAACTCGATTTCGACGAACGAACTTTTTGGCACGATAAGCGAACGAAGGTGGGCCAGCCAAAACGGGTTGATGATTCAAGGCTCGATGGACGTCCGCCGCAAGTTCCTTAGCCGATTCGTAACGGCGGGTTCGATCTTTCTCAAGCCCTTTCATGATGACCCAATCGAGATCGCCTTTGACTTCCCGCGAAAGTCGTTCTGGCGAAACACTACGATGATTGGCCAGCGTTGTTAGATTTTCTCCCGCGCTCGACAGACGTAAACTTGGTTTTGGTGGCTCGTGTTCACAAATTATTCGCTGTAAGTTCTGTAATCCCGCCGCACGCAGTTCTTGGGATTCCAAGGGCGTTGTTCCCGTCACCAACTCGTAGAGCAAAACAGACAAAGAGTAGATGTCGCTACGAGTATCCACATCCAGCCCCGTCATTTCGGCTTGCTCGGGGCTCATGTATTGCGGCGTGCCGATCATCGCACCGAACTGCGTAAACATCGTTTTCTCGGTCAGCCGCTGATGCAGTGCTTTCGCCACGCCAAAATCAATGACTTTAACAACCGGCTCGCCGTCGTGCAGCGTGACCATCACGTTACTTGGTTTGATATCGCGATGTACGATTCCTTTTTGATGGGCGTGATGAACGGCATTGCAGACGGAAGTAAACAACTCCAGTCGTTTGCGAGTCGACAATGAATTGGTATCGCAAAATTCTGTGATCGGGACACCCTGGACAAGCTCCATCACGAAGTACGGTCGTTGCCCGTCGTCGCTCGCACCACCATCGAACACGCGCGCAATATTGGGATGATCCATCATCGCAAGGGCTTGCCGCTCAGCTTCAAAACGAGCAATCACGGCGCGTGAATCCATGCCGGGCTTGATGATTTTGATCGCGACTTTGCGCTCTATCGGCTGCTGTTGCTGGGCCATATAAACAACGCCAAACCCGCCTTCACCAAGCTTTTGCAATAAGCGATAAGGCCCAATCTCAACCCCTTCGCAAATGCCTTCGATTGCCATCGCCGAATGAGTCTCGGCAAAATCAACAAAAACGTCTTCACATTCGTGAGCCGACAACAATTGCAGCAGCCGCCCATGAAGCGCTTGGTCGCCTGCACAAGCTTCGCTCACGTAGGCCGCGCGTTTCGAAGCCGGCAGTTTCGCTGCCTGTGCGAATAATGATTCTTCCGTACTCATTCAAGTATTTTACCAGTTGCTAACACTTTGTTTTTCGCCGCACCGAACAGTGCGTAATAAACAGCCAAGTCCCATCAGCCTTTTCAAAATTTGGTCAAAAGCAGTCTAAAAACACTTCGCCTGAGATTTTGCCTGACAAGCGAACCTTTCGAGCATCCTGCTTGTCAGCTTGTTGCAAGCCGATTGGCTTCCCTTCTTTTTGTGTGAAAGAACCTCGTGCGTTTACGTCTTACGACATCTATTCTAAGTGGCCTTGGCCTTCGATTCCAAAGCGAACGCGCTTCTATATAGGCTTGCGCTAAAGCAGCTTTTTCTTTCGCTTTAGCGCTCTTCTTCTGCAATCTGGAACTGCGACTGTTTCCATTTTGCTCTTTCAATAAATCACTATTTGTTTGCGCGCCCAAAGTTGCGCCCGTTGACTTAGGGCATGAATGCGCGCCAACATCATTCAAGGCAAATCAAAAATGGCCACACTTAGAAATACAAAAACGAATTCCATGTCCAATCCTACTATCGAACGACTCCGTAATGTCGGCATCTCCGCTCATATTGATTCGGGAAAGACGACGCTGACTGAACGAATGCTGTATTACGGAGGTCGAATTCACAAAATGCGTGAAGTCCGTGGAGGTGACGGAGGCGCGTTCATGGATTTCGACCCGATTGAAAAAAGACGCGGCATCACGATCGCTTCGGCGGTGACGCGCGTCAACTGGAACGATCATGCTATCAACATTATCGACACGCCGGGACACGTTGACTTTACTGTCGAAGTTGAACGAAGCCTGCGAGTACTTGATGGCGCTGTTTTGGTTTTGTGTGCGTCTCGCGGCGTCCAAAGCCAATCTCTAACTGTCGATCGACAAATGAAACGGTATCGAGTTCCGCGCATTGCGTTCATCAACAAGATGGACCGAGTCGGAGCCGATCCAGATTCTGTCGTGAAACAAATGAGGGAGCGTCTCAAAGACAACGCGGTTGCGATTCAAATTCCAATGGGATCCGAAGACGCCTTCATGGGCGTGATCGATCTAATCGAAATGCAATCTGTTAAGTTCGAAGGCGACTTTGGTGAAGACATTGAGCGCGGTCCGATTCCCGAGCAGTATCAATCTGAGGCCGACGCGGCGAGGAAAAGTATGCTTGATGCGCTGGCGATGCTGGACGACGAGCTTATGGAAACAATGCTTTCCGGTGAAGAACCCACAACGGAACAGATCCGAAAAGTCATTCGCGCGGGCACGTTGGCTCTTCAATTGACTCCCGTGCTGCTTGGCAGTGCGTACAAAAACAAAGGCGTTCAGGAAGTTCTCGATGCAATTACTGCATTCCTTCCATCGCCAAAAGAGAGAGAGGTTATTGCTCATGATATTTCAGAAAATGAAGTGCAACTTCAATGTCATCCCGAGCGTCCGCTTGTTGCGATGGCCTTTAAAACGGTCGTCGAGAAGTTTGGACAGTTGACGTTTTTGCGCATTTACCAAGGCACTTTGCAAAAGGGAGCTCAAGTGGTCAATGTGCGAACTGGCAAGCCAACTCGTTTTGGGCGGCTAGTTAGGGTTCACGCGGATAAGCGGGAGGACTTGGAGGTGGCGCATCCAGGCGACATCGTTGGCGTGGTGGGAATCAATTGCTATTCAGGCGATACCTTTTCCGATCGCGGTTTCGATGCGAGGCTGGAAACGTTTGTTGTCGCCGAGCCGGTTATTCAATTGGCTATCGCACCCAAGAATCGAGACGATGCCGACAAACTTGCAACGGCGTTAGCACGTTTTGTTCGCGAAGACCCAACTTTTAGTGTGTCGACAGCTTCGGATTCAGGCGAGACTTTGATCGCCGGGATGGGGCAATTGCACTTACAAGTTTACGTCGAACGAATTGAAACGGACTACCAGTGCGAATGTATCGTTGGCACGCCGAGTGTTGCCTATCAGGAGCGTCCTAGCAAATCGGTTGATTTTGAACATCAGTTCAAAAAGATGACCGGTGGGCCAGGACAGTTTGCTTACATCGTTGGGCGAATGGAACCTCATGATGTCGACGGAGGATTTTTGTTTGACGATTCCATTTCGGGTGGTCGGATCGATCAGCGGTACATTCCGGCCGTTGAAAAGGGGTTTGCCGAGGCACTTCACGGTGGGCCTTTGGGTGGTTTTCCTGTCGTTGGTGTCACTGTGGCACTAACTGATGGAAAGCAACACGAAAACGATTCCTCGGAAATGTCGTTCAGAAATTGTGCGGCGCAGGCGATGCGGAATGTCATTCTACCCCAAGCCGGGCTTCGACTATGGGAGCCGGTGATGGAAGTAGAAATCGAAATTCCCGTTTCGTCTGTCGGCGCTGTCTCTGGACACTTGTCGAGGAAGCGTGGAATGGTGACGGACTCGAAAACAGTCGGCGATCTTGCGATCTTGATTGCAACCGTCCCATTGGCTGAACTGTTCGACTACTCGAACCAACTGCGATCGATGTCGCAGGGTGCGGGGACGTTTTGCATGACGCCAGCCGGATATCGTCCGGTGCCAAAAGATGTTGAACAGGAAATTCTGTCAGGCCGAAAGTCTTGATGAATTTCAAAGGCCCGCCGGCTGAAGTCGGCGGGCTGTTTTTTTGCGCTGGTCAGGCTCGGCATCAAAACTCGCTTCAAGCGCTCTCAACCAATTTCAACTCTTAATTGAGTAGCCAAGTTCCGCCGTCGATGTGATCAAAGCCAACAAAGCCTGTTGGAATCGCATTTGTTTCTAGAGCCAACGCACCCTTTGATTTACGGATGATGCTCAACCGTTGCTCCATTTATCCAGCAAACTTGCATCGAATGTGGATTCGCTTACAGCAAACTGGGTAATCTGCGATGGCATTTATCTTGCTGAGTAAGTTGCCAAAATTTCGGTTTCAATCGGTCGAAACAAAGAAAGAAACTTTACTGATTGGCAAAACACTGCCTTTCATTCTGATTTTTTGGTTCGCCATTGGATTCCGATGTTATCCCGAACAATAACCACGCTTGTCCTTCTGCTGATTTTGAATTCTCAGCTTGTTGGACAAGATTACTTCTCGACCACCCCTACAACGGGTCGCGTGAACGATAGCCGTGGCGTGCTTTCCTTCCAAGAAGAATCAGCAGCGAAGCAGACCGCGGACAAAGAAGAAAAATCCGAGGCGGAAGAAAAACCGGACGCTTCAGCCGACGCGGAAGCGAAAAAAGAAGAGGACAAGAAAGAAGAAGAGGAAAAAGAAGAGGCAGTGACGCCTGCTTTCTTTACAGTTTTTGAAGGCCTCGAACCGGAAGAAATCACCCTTGGCTCTGAGCCTGAAACGCGAAGGCTTCCAGTCATCGTTGAAGAGACTGTGAAACCGGGAGACAAAGCATCCAAAAAAGCGTTTGAGAAATTGAACTATTTCGCAACGTACGACAATGGCTTGGCGTTTCGTCCTTACAACAAAAAGAAGAACAAGTTTGACATGAAAATCAATGGCTGGATTCAGTTCCGCCATCATGGATTTGCTCGCAACATTGACAGTTGGACTGACAACGCGGGAGTCACGCGTACCATTCGGAATCGAAACGCCTTTGACATCGAGCGGGCTCGACTTAGCTTCAAAGGAACGGCTCTCGATCCGCGACTGAGTTACTTTTATCAACTCGATGGTGATTCAGACGGTCGTCATGGCGTCGACTTTTTTGACTATTGGTGGTCATGGAAATTCAGCGATCGTTTTAATATTCAGTTCGGAAAGCGAAAAGTTTCCGCAAGTCGCCAATGGCTTCTTGGTGCGAGACGAACTCGTTTTATCGACCGCCCAATGTCAAACGACTTTTTTCGCCCCGACCGTACGATTGGTCTTTGGGGACGGGGTAAGATCGGCCAAACCGGAAGCTACGAAGCGATGATTGGCAACGGTTACCGAACCTCGAATTTGCCCAACAACACAACGGATGATCAACTCACTTACGCACTCAGCCAACACTGGGATCCCAACGGGGATTATGGTGGCCAGCTTGTTGATTTCGATTACACGTGTGATGCTCCCTTGATTCGTTATGGTCACTCGTTTGTATATGCGCCAACCACGTCGGAGGCTCTTGGAAATCCACTTGCCGAGACCGACTTTATTCGCTTGACTGATGGAACACGTTTGAATCAAGTGGGAGCACTCACTCCAGGCGTCACGGTTTCTGGTGTCGACGTGTTTTACTACGGAGTTGATTTCGCTGCGAAATGGCGAGGTTGGAGTTTCAATTCGGAGGTGTTCCTTCGGTGGCTTGAGAACTTCGAAGCCGACGGAGCGTTGCCGGTCAACAGTTTGATGCAACGTGGTTACTATGTCGAAGGCGGTAAGTTCATCGTTCCACAAAAGCTGGATGTCAATCTTCGCTATTCAGAAGTAGCGGGATTGCTTGGAGGCGGATCGGAGTACACCGCCGGCGTCAACTGGTACCCACTCGATCAAAGCTACAAACTCAAATGCTCGTTTGACGTGACTGTGCTCGACGGAAGCCCACTCAACAATTCGTCATCCGACATTCTTGTAGGCGACGACGGAACATTGTTTCGAATGCAGGTTCAAGCTGAGTTTTAATTCGTTGTTTTGCTTGAATGCCCAAGGTCATTGTGATCGCGGATTTAGAGCCAATATCAAGACCAAGAAGTTATTCAACAGTGAGCCGAAGGCGCTAGCCCGGATATTTCATCGGCGAATTCTCGCGGTCTATAAGAAAAGCCTCCTGCTCGGTAAAACGTGAGTGTTCAAGCAAACGCGTTACCAAAGCACAAGGCTTTTTCAATGACAGAGTGTATCGACAAGTCGATGTCTTTTTCAAGTGTGGGTCGGCGGGAAGTGGTGGCAGATTTTCTTGGTGGCCGCCTCACCAGCGACGCAGGAATCCTGCTGCTCAAGGAAGTCGACCAGCGAATCGGCCTGCTCGACGCGATCAACGACGCCATCCCTGACC
>CAYMFZ010000191.1:0-9298 GCA_964389585.1 uncultured Pirellulaceae bacterium
TTCAATAGCAAGCCAACGGTTGTATTGTGGTTCTGGGGTGAGGTTAACCCTGAGTCCAATTCTTATGAATTTGTGTCGCGCGACGGTTCATCATTTCATGTCAAAGGAAACTTCAATGCGGCGAGGTCGAATGGAAAAAAGGGCGAGTTCGATGCAAGAGTGGAGTTTAGTGGAGTTTTGGTAGGTGAAGGACTCGGCTACGATCCTGACGATGCAAAAGCGCTTTTGTCGAATCACTTTGATTTGAATCACTTTCATGAACCAAAACAGCGCGGTACTGATGCATGGTTTGAACTGAAGAAAGCTGAAGACAGAGAGTAAACGGCTTTTCGTGCGATCTTTGAGCCGTGACGCGTAAGCGGCCGGGCAACTCCCGCAGTTCGTGTCCCAAGCTTCCTATTTCACCAACTCATCAAACCAAGCAATTTCTTTGGCGATTCCATCTGCCAGTGAAATCTCCTCCAAGCCCTTGGGTAAAACATTCCAGGCGTAAGTTTCGATTTCGAAATGCGGGAGTGGATTGCCTGTGGCCTGAATGGCATCAACACATTGCTTAATGTCAGTTTGAGTCGTATCAATCAAGCCAAGCGATTCTGAAAAGATTGGCACATGAAAATGAACTCGCCATTGGCCATGCAAGTGCGTCTCGTTTGCCTTAATCGCCAAATCTAAATCTTCATAGAACTCAACTTCTTCCGAGGTGGCGACTGAAGTTTGATGGAGATACTTTGGCTCAGCGAACTTAGAAAGCTGAGAAAGTTTCCCGTCCAGTTCGTCGTTTGCGCCGGAGTCAAAATCGACAGCAACTGCCGATGAGACTTGGACTTTCCCGATTCGAATATCTGCGTTGGCGTAGTCGTTGATCGCCGTTGCTTGTTCTTCGAACATGACTGCCGAATGGCAAACGTCATGGCAAACGCCAATGTGATTGCGAATCAGTTGATTGGTGTTCGTGTCATGAACGAACAAATGTTGATCAAAAAACGCGATGACATCATCACAAGTGTCTAGGATGCAGCCAGGCTCCGGCTCTATGCAGATGAATACATTTCGACCCGTGGTTTGGGCTAGATCATCCATACGTTCAGCGCAGGTTTTCAAGTTCCGCGCTGAGGACTTCCAAAACTGCTCATCGTCAATATTCGACTTGCCGCCGTCGGTCGGCCAGCCAAGCGGCAACGTAGAAATCGTGCCATCGACCCCTTCAGGCAAAAGTACGTTTAGAATTTCAGCTAGTCGCACGGTGTACTCAAGTCTGGCAGGATCAGCCCACGTCGGCCGATAGACATCGTGCTTGACAACTTCCTGATGAAAATCACCATAGGGAAATCCGTTCAGCGTAAAAGGGAGCAACCCAACTTCCGCCAACCAATCTCGAAACTCAACCAACTTGCTGGAGTCGTCCAGTTCTTTGGCGGCGGTGGCGCTCAACCAGAGTCCAATTCCCATTGGCTTGTTTGGGCGGACTTGAGACTTCACATCCAAAGAGTATTTGATGAGGTTTTGCTTAACCTCATCGATTGTTCGCCCAGGATGAACGTTGCCGCAGTAGCCGATTTGCATTTTCTTTTTCAGTTCGTTTTTTCGCCGATTTGAATCGTCTGGGGTGTACTCAAGCAGCACCCGCCCAACGCAAGAAGAATCCACCCCACAAGCATACTTAAGCCGCCCAAGGGCACGATCGCTCCGAGGATTTTGATGTTGGTGACCGCGAGAACGCTTAGTAATCCAGAAAACAATATGATGCCAAGGATAAAACAAACGGTTGCGACGGACAGCATTTTCGAAGGTCGAATCGAAGCAGTCAGCCCAACCAGAATTAGCCCAATGGCGTTGTACATTTGATATTGCGCCGCCGTTTCCCAATTGCCCATTCGTTTCTCGAAAAGCGCGACATCACCTTCGTAGATTGGAAGAAGCAGCTTTTCAAGTCCGTGTGCATGGTAGGTGCCAAGCCCCACAGCGAGCGCCGCAAAAATTCCACCGATTAAGATCGAGTACTTTGTCATCTAAAACTTTCACAAAACAGTCGCGCAACTCGCAGCGATGAAACCACAATTCGCCAAAAATCGTCTGTATTCTCGGGCAGGCATCACGGAAAAGTTCTTACGTGAAATTTGCTACGAACAGAGGAACTATGTCTATCAATTTCGCTAACTGGTTGCGATTTTAACCTTGGTGTTTTCCAATGCATACTTGGCTGTAAAAAGACCAATCCGAAACTGATTTTACTGAGACAGCATCAACATGAGAACCGTCGTCCTACTAACTTGCGTTCTAACACTTATGAATTTCTCCGCAACCAACGTGACTGGCCAGACTGGAAACCAAGACGAAAAGTCACAGCCGCAGACAGTTGCCGAGTCCAGTGATTTCAAGTCGACCAGCAAGTCGGCGGAGGTTGTTGAGTTTGTGAAATCCTGCGCAAGCAAGGCGGATCATGTCACAGATTTTGTGTGGGGTAAAACGGTCGAGGGACGCGACATGATCGGGGCGATCGTTTCAAAAAAACCATATAAGCTTGGCGATCAAGACGACCGAAACGTGGTGTTGCTGCTGGGGAATATTCATAGCGGCGAGTGCGCTGGCAAGGAAGCGCTCTTAATGATGTTGCGAGAACTGACGCACAATCCAGATCATGCTTGGCTTGAGAAAAACGTCATCTTGTTTGCACCGAACTACAACGCGGATGGGAATGATCGAGTTGGAAAGAACAATCGACCGGGGCAAGTCGGTCCCGTCAATGGAATGGGGCGGCGCGAAAACGCTCAGCAGCTCGACCTCAATCGTGACTTTTGCAAAATTGAATCTCCCGAGGCCCGTTCGCTAGTTGCCTTGATCAACAAAACCAATCCGCATTTGTTCGTTGATTGTCACACGACCAACGGCTCGACGCATCAATACGGATTGACCTACGACGTACCGCACAATCCAGCAACCGCGCAGCCGATTCGTGACTTCCTTCGTCAGAAGATGATGCCCGTTGTGACCAAACGGCTTGAAGAAGAAAAAAACCAGCTCACTTTCTATTACGGCAACTTCAGTCGCGACAACACGCAGTGGACGACTTATGGGCACGAGCCGCGATACAGCACCGAGTATGTTGGCTTGCGTGGGCGTTTGGCAATTCTGTCCGAGGCTTACAGCTATCTTGACTACAAAGGCCGCATCTTCGCGAGCAAGGACTTCGTCTCTGCCTTGCTGGACTACGTTACTGAAAACGCCGATGCAGTTCACCAACTGCTCGATGCGGTTGATGAGGAGTTGATTGCGGCGGCCAAGTCTGAGCCGGCGCGAGTTTCTGTTTCGTTGGCAGCCAAGGTCTCGTCATTCGAAGAGAAGGTTCCAATCAAGGGATTCAAAGACGACAAACCGCATGACTATCTTTGCGATTTTGTCGGCGACTACGAGTCCACCAAGTCGACTTCGCTGCCGTACGCTTATGTGATTCCTGTCGAGCAAGCCCGAGTCGTCGATCGTTTACTGATGCATGGAGCAACGGTTGAACGATTGGATGAAGAATGGAAAACGGAATTAGAAGTCGACAAGGTGACGTCGCTTGACCGAGCGAAACGAGCTTTTCAAAAACACAATATGGTCCGAGTTAGTGCCAATCGTGATGTCGAAGAGCGGACGGTTCCTGCGGGCACGTACATTGTTCGGACAGCTCAACCCCTTGGGCGGTGGATTAGTTACATGCTTGAGTCAGAGTCCGATGACGGATTCGCGTTTTGGAATTTCTTTGATGCTGATTTGGCGGAAGGCAAAGAGTTTCCCGTCATGCGAGTTGCGAAACCGGTTGAAGTGAAAACAACGCCAACAACTTCGGTCGAAAAAGTCGGCATGATTTCGCTGGAGATGATCGACGGCCCCAATAATGTCTTGGCAAACGTTGGCAAAGCTCCATCGTGGATTGGGAAGACGAATTGGCTCAGTACGGGGATCTATAACGATGCTGTCTACATTGACGCGGAGACTGGCGGCATTGTTAGTCAACCTGCCAAACCTTTTTCGCTGACCGATGTGAAAGCGGCATTGCTCGACGCCGGAGTCGATGAAGAAGCAGTCGGCGACATCTTGAAAGCAGATCCAATCGTCGCGACCAACAACAGCGTGGCGATCTTTTCAAACGATGACTACGGGGTTGTGTATTTCATCGGTGGAGAAGGGGAGGAGAGTAACACAAAGGCTTCGGTGAAGATTCTCGGAAACCCTGAATCGCCAACGAGCTTGTTCAATTTCAATGACGACGAGACGAAAGTCGCTTTTTGCACAGCCAATGGTCTGCACTTTTTCGATTTGAAGCTTCGCCAGACCAAGAAGATGGAAACGAACAATGAAAAACATTTGATCGGTAAATTGGATTGGGTCTATCAGGAAGAACTCTACGGGCGCGGAAACTTCAAAGGCTATTGGTGGCAGTCAGATGGCGACCAAGTTGCTTTTCTCCAGCTTGATGAGACGCCTCTGTTTCCGTTTACTGTGATGGATCACATGCCGGTTCGAGGTAAGTCCGAGATGACAAATTACCCAAAGGCGGGTGATCCAAATCCAAACGTTAAGGTTGGAGTCGTTGCCTCGGAAGGCAAGTCTGGAATCAATTGGGTCGATCTTTCGAAATATGAAGGACAAGAAATTCTCGTAACGGGTGTGACGTGGTCCGCGGACGGAGAACAATTGTTGCTTCAAATTCAGAACCGTGAGCAGACTTGGTTGGATCTTGTCGCCACGCATGCGAACGGTGAGAATCCGCGAGTTTTGTTTCAAGACAAGACGCCGGCTTGGATTGAGTCGCCGGGCGATCCGGTTTTTCTAAACGATGGAGAGTTTCTGTGGCGAAGCCCGCGATCTGGATACAGTCACATCTACCGCTACGATAGCAAGGGGCAAATGATTAACGCGGTGACATCAGGTGAATGGGAAGTCCGTTCCATGCACGGCGTGTCGCCCGACAAAAAGTTTTGCTATTTCTCCGCGACGCGAGACAACGCGATCGACTTGCATGTTTATCGCGCAAATCTTGAATCCGGTGAAATTGAGGCGCTGACCAATACGGCTGGAACTCACGCTGCAAGTTTCAGCGATGATTTTTCGTTTTTTATTGATAGTTGGAGCGACGTTGAAGATGCCGGGCGATATTTTTTGGTCAAGAGTAACGGAGAAGTAGTTCGCGAACTCAATACACGGTCGGATGATTCGTTGAAGTATCTCAACGTGGCGAAGCCTGAGTTCCTAGAAGTGCCTTCAGGCAATGATCAGCCGATGGATGCGATGCTAATCAAGCCGCCAAATTTCGATCCTTCAAAAAAATACCCAGTGTTAGTGCATATTTACGCGGGCCCCCAAGCCCCTCGGGTTCGAAATCGTTTTGGTGGCGAATGGTATTTGTGGCATCAGATGTTGGCCCAACAAGGCTACGTGGTGTGGATGTGCGACAATCAATCTGCAAGCTTTCGAAGCGTAAAAAATGTTTGGCCCGTTCATAAGAATTTTGCAGAAAACGAAATGGCCGATATCGAGCGCGGCGTTGATTGGCTAAAAAATCAATCGTGGGTTGATGCCGATCGAATTGGGATCTGGGGCTGGAGCTACGGTGGTTACATGACGGCGTATGCCCTGACGCATTCGAAGTCCTTCAAAATGGGAATCTCAGGTGCGCCGGTGACTGATTGGAGCAATTACGATTCGATCTATACCGAGCGTTACATGGGATTGCCGAAGAACAACGAAGCCGGATACAAGTCGACTTCTGTTCTTAACAACAAGGCGGAAGATTTACACGGGAAGCTATTGTTGATTCATGGAACGATCGACGACAACGTGCATTTGAATAACACGATTCAGTTTGTGAAAGAATTGCAGTACGCGGGTAAGCAGTTTGAACTGATGTTGTATCCGAGTAATCGGCATTCGGTGAAAGACAAAAAGCAATCGGCACACTTGCGAAAATTGATGACTGAGTTTGTGCAAGAGAATCTGTGATCGACCAAGTTGTTTACACTGTACGTGAACGCCGAAAACAAATGGCGAT
Organism: uncultured Pirellulaceae bacterium; assembly: GCA_964389585.1. Classification (GTDB taxonomy): domain Bacteria; phylum Planctomycetota; class Planctomycetia; order Pirellulales; family Pirellulaceae; genus Mariniblastus. The sequence continues at coordinate 6,032 of CAYMFZ010000191.1, forward strand.
GTTGCTTTATTCGCAGTTATTGGTGAGTGACGAAACCAATTAGGCCCGGCAGCAGTGGGCAGTCGAAGATGGTTACTTGTCTCAGAGATCGAATTTGGGAAAGTTCATCAACTTCGTTTAGGTTTCGACAAGTAGAAATACCCAACGAATTCAGGTTTGGTAGTTGATTCAATCCCCTGATCGATTGAAGCCGTCTGCAATCGTTGACCTGAAGCACTTTCAACTTGCTCTGTTTAGACGCGAACTTGAGATCCGTCAGCTTGTGACATTTCACAATATTGATCGATGTTAACGAATGCAGGTTTCCAATCGCGTCGCAGTTCCTTAATGAATTAAGATTTGAGATATTCAATTCCTGAATGTTGCTGACCTTTGCCTGATTTAGTTGATCAAGATTTTGAAGGGAATCCAGATAGTTTAGCGAGACTCGTTTGTGACGAGGCAAGCTCTGAATGACACTTTGCTGAGCAGCCCAAGTGCTACCTCCCACGTTTAAACGATCAAGCGACTCAAGGTCTTCGAACCCGTCGACGTATTTCAGGTGTTTGCAATAGATGACGGTCAACTCTGCAAGCCCAGTCAACTGATTGATTCCTGTGATGTCGGTGATATCTGCACACCTTGAGACATTCAGTTTCTTTAGTTGTGCCAAATTTGGTAAATCGAAGATGGGGATCGTCGTAATGTTGTTGAAAGAAAGATCTTCGAGGGTTGGAACGCTTGTCAAAAGAGAAAGGTCTGGCAGCGTGGTGGAATCGCTGATGTTTAGTGACTTCAAATGTTTCAAATTCTTGATGCCTTCGAGACTTATGAGCCCCGAGCAAGCTGACAAATTCAGTTCCTCAATCCTATTGTCGTGATTTATCAGGCTGAGGTCCGCCAAGGCGTCATTCTCGCGCAGGGTTACTGTCTTCAGCGAGGTAAGTTGCTTCAATCCTGACAAGTCCGAAAGCGAACTGCACGATTTGAGATATAGCCGTTCGAGGTTTGGCATTTCTCCGCTCCAATTCAAGGCAGTCAGTGACTTGCAGTTTTCAAGTCTAAGAGCTTTGAGAGACGCCATTCCGTCGATTCCACTTATGTCGGAAAGCAAAACGCAATCGTAAAGATCGAGAGTCTTGACCTTTCGAAGGCCGCGTAAACCATCTAGATGTTGAAGCGTCTCGCATCGAGAAAGGTCAATTTTCATAAGGTTTGGAAATCGACCAAGTTCGTCGACATGCGTTAGCGAGGGGCAACGTGCGAGCGTTATCGAATCGAGATTGGGCAGGGAGGCAAGGCCATTCAATGAAGTGAGCGACTGGCAATCTCTAAAATTCAGTTTCTTAAGCGAATCTAAGTCGGCGATTTCCAGCTTGTTCAGTTTCCGACAACCGAAAGCGGAGATAGATTCGAGGTTCGGATGGTCTTGAATTCGATCGACTTGGAAAAGATTTGGGCAATAAGAGAAATCCAACGTCTCAATTGATTCAAAACGAGGAAGCTTATTAATCCGCGCGAGGTTTTTGCAAGACGTAAGCCGAAGACTAGTTAATCTACTCAAGTCTGGAAGTGTCGATGTCCCCTTAAGTGCGACACAATTGCGGATAGAGAGTGTTCGGAGTTCGTCGAGTCCGCTAAGAAAACTCAAGTCATCAATTGATTCGCAGCCGTTAATCGACAGTGATTTTAGATTTGAGAATTTGGCAATGTTCTTGGGCTCAATGAACCGGCAATGTTCTATCGAAAGTCGTTCGAGTTTGGCTAAGTTTGAACTACCTGTAAATTCTTTGACTTGCAGGCAACTCTTTAGATGGAGACTACGAAGGTTGGTAAGCACTTCCAAGTCACTAAAGTTCTTTCGATTGGATCCAGTCAATCGAAGTGTTTTCAATTGATTTATTCCGCCCCACGAATCGCGATTCACCGAGCAGTTTGGAGCGTAAGCCAATTCCAATGTCTCCAAATTGGAAAGGCCCTGAAGGCCGTCGATATTTTGGAGTGAACGGCAACGCCGTATGGAAAGAGACTTCAATTGGGTTGCGACGTTTAGAAAATCAACATTCTTCAGTCCGTTCCACCCGCTAAACGACGCTTGTTCAATCTTTCGAATCCATCGGTCTTCGAGCGCGTTCAAAAATTTAGCGCGGGATTTAAGCACAATCATTGAGGTCCCGATCGGAAGATGAACGACGAACGAATTCTGTTCACCTGTCACGGTCACCTTCTTGCAGTCTGAACTCAGCTCAGAATTGACGATAGGCCATGGTTCATTCCCGCCATCGGATCCTGCCTCGCAAGTGATTTGAAACGTCTTCGATTTTGCTAACTCCCGAATCAGTTCGAAGGAGCCTTGGTCAAATGAATCCCAACGATCGAATGTGACGCGATCTATGTCGGGGAAAAGTTCGACTGCCTTCTTCAAACTGTCTGATTTGGCAGAACGAATTTCTAGCTTCGTCGTGTTGTTTGCGAAACTTGCAAGTGTTTCCAGCTCGGAGTCGTCTGCCTCATCGAACGCAAGTGAGTGTTTCAGTTTTACTTCAGGGCGTTCGGCAAGAGGAAAGAGCGAGCGCCATGTCATTGACTTGTTGTCATGAAAATCGAGAAGTTTGAGTTTGGGTAGCTTGCTCAAATCGGCAGTTATTTTGTCGGTCAAGCCAGGATTGCCCCAGACCGCGAGGCGTTCAACGTTGTTGAGTTTTGAAATCGTGGCAACGTGATGATCTTGCAACTGTGATTTTTCGACGTAGAGCCGCCGTAGATGCGGAAGGTGCTTGAGTGCTTCGATGGCTTCATCGCTGGCAGGCTGGTAATTGAACTTCACCGCTTCGATGTTTTCGGTGTGCCCGCCAGGAATAAAACGTTTTGTCCACAGTGGAACAAAAGAGCGCGACGTTTCGACACTTCCGCCTATTGCGATGATAGGCTCAACGGCTTTCCATTGGTTCAAGACGGGGTCAACGGCCCGTACCCAAAACCCAAGGCCAATGGCGACGAGCGTAATCAGCAAACAAAGTCCGAACAGAGAAATTTGTGCACGGAATTTGTTGGGTTTAGGTTTGCGTTGTTGATTATCTATATCCGAATTTGTTGTTTCATCGCTCATAACCAGAAATTCTAACAAAAAAACCTCGCCAGAATTAACTGACGAGGTTTTTGATTTACTTCGAACAACTTCGACGACTTACTTGTCGTGGAAGTCAAGCTGCCACCAACCGTCATCCCACTCTAGTGAGACCTTACGCCAGCCAAGTGGAACTTGTGGGTAAGGGTAGAACGGGCCGA
>CAYMFZ010000192.1:0-3925 GCA_964389585.1 uncultured Pirellulaceae bacterium
GTGGCCGTTCACTCCGTGAACGAGCGCCGTTTCCGAGCGAAGCGAAAGAAGCAATGTTTTGGACGTCATAGGACTTCAAGAAGTTATTCGGCTGTAATCCTAAGGCGCTCGCTTCCAAAGAGGACTAGCAAAACAACCACTCGTTCGGTTGGCTGGAGTTTGCTCGCTCGATCTCATCGCTATCGGTTACATCCTGGCGGGAGCTGGTTTTTACTGTTGTACCTATTGTGGCAACCCCAAACGCCAACGAGTCACAAGTTTTGGGGCAAGCTCTACACTCTTTCGTTAAAACATGACATTAGAAAATCAAAAAGACAAAAGTCAAATTCAATTCCGAATCTGGATTGATGCAGATGCTTGCCCAAAAGCAATCAAGGACATCGTCTTTCGGACTTCGAGACGATTAAAAGTTCCCGTGGTTTTGGTTGCCAATCAATCGATGCAGATCCCAAAAAACGATTTGGTATCGATCATCATGGTTCCGCACGGCGCTGACATCGCAGACAATCGAATTGTTGAAGAAATGAAAGCCGGAGACATCGTGATAACCGGCGACATCCCTTTGGCTGCTCGCGTCGTAGAAAAAGCAGGACTGGCCATCGGAACGCGGGGCGAACTCTTTGACGAAGACAGCGTGCAATCTCGATTGGCATCTCGAAATCTGATGGAACAATTTCGAGCCGCAGGGATGGAAACATCAGGCCCAAAACCACAGAACCAAAAAGACATTCAAGCTTTCGCCAATCAACTTGATCGAATCGTAACGCGGAAGCTTCGCTAGGTTTTGAGGTTTCGATTCATGGCGAACCAAGAAAGTTGGGAATATTTACCCCTAATGGACGCGAGTAAACGCCAATGACTAGATCGTTACTGTTCGCGTTCAAAATTAAAGCTGACTCAAACGTCGGATGCTTATGTTCCTCTGGATCTTCCAAAAAACAACCAATCTGTTTGCTCTTCATCGATCAAGTCGTTCATAACGGTGACTTTCTCAACTCGCACATCGTCGAAGACTTCTCGCATTTTATCTAGAAACGGCGAACTCTCGGCGTAAGACCAAACGCCGAGCACGCCTCCCGGATTCAAATGCTTCGCGGTCGATTTCAATCCTGCCAGCGTATAGAAACCGCTACTTTGCTCGCCCAAAACATCCTCTGGGGAGTGATCGACATCAATGGCAATCAAATCAAATTGGCTATTCGCATTCCCCGTCATTCGAGCGTAAACGTCATCGTTCGAAATTGAAAAACGAGGTTCCGAATTCAGTTCGTCTGACAAAGGTACCAATCCTTGTTTCACCCAATCGATAACCTGCGGGAGAAATTCGACAACTTCAACATAAGCCACGGACGCGTTTGAAAGTGCCGCGTGCGCCGTATAGCCCAACCCTAGTCCGCCAACCATCACACGAAGATCACGATTGGAACCATTGGAATCGGCACGGCCTTCAAGGACCATTTCCAAACCAATGCGGGCAAGTTCAGATTCCGACTTGGTTAAATAGCTACTCATCAAAAACTCATGGTTCAACGTTACCTCAGTGACCATCGTTCCAGGTCTCGACAGCAGCTCACGCCTGCGTAGGCAAAGCACACCAAGTGATGTCGGTTCATAGGCGAGAATTTCAATCGACAAAAGTGGGTTCCGTTTCAAATACCGTTAGGTTGCACGATCTCATCAGGATTCGAAAACGATACCACCCATTCAAAGGGCTGGCTAGACTTCGCAGTTTTCTTTTGAGACTCGAGTCATCCCTAAAAGTGTCTTAGGCTTCCAGCCTGAGATCCTGAATAACTCAGGCTGGAAGCCTGAGACACTTTGCGAGGGTCACCAAATAACTTGCATCTGCGAACAACTAATCCTCAGGCCGACTTCCATCGCCGCACATCATCACGATACGAGGCATAAACTCAGCCACGATCTCAACAAGATCCGTTTGAGCCGCCATCACGTCATGGATGTTCTTGTAGGCTCCCGGAACTTCGTCGAGTCCGCCCGCAAGCAGTCGCACATTTTTCTCTTTCAAATGGTCTTTCCATTCGCCCCAATTAAACTCCTGCTTCGCTTTGGTTCGTGACATTCGCCGTCCCGCACCGTGAGACGCCGAATCCAGACTTCCTGCGTTACCTTTACCTCGAACAACAAAACAAGAATCAGCCATGTTGCCCGGAATCACACCAAGATCGCCTTTCCCTGCAGGCGTGGCGCCTTTTCGATGGACGTACATTTCTTGACCGTTGTGCTCTTCTTTCCAAGCAAAGTTATGATGGTTTTCAATCGTAGCCAGCGACTGGGCTCCAGCAAGCTTGGTCACATTCTTGTGAATGACGTGATGGTTTGCTGAAGCGAATCGCCCCATCAAGTTCATCGCCAGCCAGTATTCCTGACCTTCTTGCGAGTCCATGTCCAGCCAACATAAATGCCGAAGCTGCGGATCGTCTTTGATTTTTGACGGAGCCAATTTTCGAGCGATGTCCGTGTAACGCTTGCAGGTCATCGCGCCGGGTCCCCGGCTGCCGCTATGACTCAACAGTGCTACGTATTGCCCCGCATCCAGACCAAGGTCTTTCTGAGGTAGCGTAACCACTCCCCATTCGACGAAGTGATTTCCACTTCCGCTGGTCCCAAGCTGTCCTACCGCTCGATCCTTCATCTCACGTGTGATCGCAGTGACCGTCCAGTCTTCATCGAGCACTTCATGCTGATGCGGTCGTTTGAATTTTTTACCCGTCCCAAAAAGCGTGCCCTTTTCAAGCGCTCGATCAAGCTCTCGGCATTTCGCCGGATCGTTCTGCGTCAACGTCTCGACTGAAAGATCGGTGATCGTCATCTTCATTCGACACGCGATATCGACACCGACTCCGTAAGGAATGATTGCGTTTTCACATCCCAGCACACCACCAATTGGCAATCCGTAACCAGAGTGAGCATCCGGCATCAGCGCAGCGGCTCTGGAAACCGGCAGACGACAAGCGTTGCGAATTTGCTGTAGCGAGTTGGAATCGAAATCCGAACCCCAACTTTGGTAGTCAATTTCTGAGAGTGGAATATCGTTCTCACGAAATTCGATTAGCGCCTGAGCAAGCGGTCCGTAAAGTTCGTGAGCAACGTAGACTTCCGGTGCATCGACGACTTTGGGAATCATCTTTTTCGGCGCTTCACCCTTTTTCGCACGCGCGGCGACTTGAGCGCAAGCAATCGCATCAGAAACGCAGTCGGGAGGAACGCCAAGATTGAGAAGTTGTTTTTTGTTCATGAGTTCTATTTGGATTGATTCGACAGCGTTTATTTGGCGCTACCCAGCGTGGGACACCTGAGCAATAGCGAGCTTGTGCAAAAGCGAAGCTCGTTTCAACGCATAAAAAAAAGGATAGGCGAAAACCTATCCTGATAGAATCATGGACAACCATGTCTGTCTAAAGTTCGGTCTATTTAAGACAAACCCATTGCTGCTTTTTCTCGATCGAAAAATTTCGTTTGAGCATCGACGCCATCGACTTCTGGAATCTCATTCGAATTGACATCGAACCAACCTGGTTGGAATTGGATAAATCCATTGCCACCCGGTTTTTGCGAGTTCGCAATCGCCTGCTTGGCCGTTAAAGCAATAACCGCATCGGCAAGTGCGACAGGTCCGTTACATCGAGGCTGATTTCGCAAATCGCCCGTGCTAATGCACCAGGCCCAATGCTCGATCTCTTCTCGGTAGCCGCGACTGACTGGACCGGACCCCTCAGCCGTTTTGGCTGGAGCCGCATCTCCGCTGGCCGATGTATCAAGAACGGCACTGGCGCCTTTTTTCTTCACGCGAGCCTTATATGACGTTCCGGCAAGCGGATAAAGCATGACCTCTTTTTCGCGGTCAAGAACCAGAGTTCCCTTGGTACCCAACACGACCTCGCCGTAACCTCCAAATCCATTTCCG
>CAYMFZ010000192.1:3935-9243 GCA_964389585.1 uncultured Pirellulaceae bacterium
ACCTGTTGGCGGTGACGGGTACTGGTTCACACGATCTTTGTATCCAACATCGAAGCTGTAATCGTAGCCTTGGCCAGGAAATTCGAAACTGCAATAGACGTGATCATCCGCGTCGCGATCTTTCGGGAAAATATGTCGCCCACCTACGGCGTGAACCGTTAGTGGATGAACGTGATGTCCGGTCTTTTGCGAAAGCGCCGAGATGAAAATACTGGCGGCATCAAGTTGGTGACTTCCAAGTTCAGCCATCAAGCCTCCACCCGTTCGGTCCCACAATCGCCAGCGAACCATTTCTTCTTTGGCTGTGCGAACGCGACCACCGGCGTAAACATTTGGGTCGTCTTTGTATCCGAACTTCTCAGCCTCAACTGTTTTGTCTCGATCCCATTCTTGCCACTGGGCAATTTGCTTTGCCAGTTTCAAACGTTCTTTAGGGGACGTTGAGGCGTCTTCGTAGTAGCCGATGAAGGCTTTAAGTTGGTCGCTAATTTTGTCGACGCGCTTGCCATCGGCAGCCAATTCTCCGCCGGGGACTGGAAGCGCCCAAGAATCTTTGCCCGGCACATTGTTGCGATGCCACTGGGCACGGATATGGTGAATCTCGCCAAGCAAACCCCAGCGGATCAAGTTCACCGCGTTGTCATAGAGAATGCTGTAGTGGCGTTGATGACCAACCGAGAGAAAGGTCTTTGTTTCATCAGCGGTTCGCGACATCAACTTGCACTGGGCAACGTTGTGAGCCATCAACTTTTCGCACAAGACATGCTTGCCCGCTTTCATTGCGCCAATCGCAATCTCAGCGTGCAAGAACAATGGCGTTGCGATAATAACGCCGTCGATGTTTGGATCTTGAACTGCTTTTTGCCACTCTTTGTAAACGGTAACATTGCGACGGGCTTCGTCTTCAGATTTCCAACCGTAGACATTCATCAAGCCCGGACGGACTTTGATGGTGTTGTCCGTCGACCAGTCACCATGAAAAGCGCGATGCACGCTTGAAGGGCGAATGTCGCAGATTGCGGTGACTTCGACGTATTGCGGATTGATTGCACCCATCAAAACGCTGCCTTCGTCGCCGGTTCCGATTACGCAAACGCGGACGGGGCGATTGGGAGGTTGGTAGCCAAAGTACATGGCTCCAACGCCTGCGGCACTTACACCACCAGCGGCAATTGAGCGAATCAAAAAGTCACGACGGCTGACTTTGTCGTGTGCGGTAACCGCTGAGTAATAATTGTCGCGGCCGACTTCTCGTTCTTCGGGCGTAAGATTGATCATGACTGTTCCTCTAATTCTGGTCGTGCGGTGCTGGGACTAAAGAAAAAATCCAGTCCGCCAAAACGTCCGGCACACGTTGCAAAAATCACAAGCAGTGCCATGAGTTCGATAAAGTAAAAATAAGTTGGTTGCGTTCCCGGGATCCATGGTGGCTGAGTCATGATCACCGAGACCAAGAACAAAGCCGCCGACAATGAAGCTAACCGTGTAAACAACCCAAGAATCAACAGGACGCCTACGATCGTGTCGAACCAAGGAATAATCTTGTCGACCCATTTGACGAAGCTTTCGTCCTGATCAAAGTGTCGATGCAAGCGATATTCAGGTTTTTCTGCCTGTTTGTCGACGGTCAAACCGTTAATCTGTGCCTCAAGTGAATCCCAAATTCCGGTGACTTCGGCTGTCCAGCCAGCGAGCTTCTTTTTTCGATCACTTTCGATGGAATCCACTTGTCCACGAAGCGACTCCACATAGATTGCGACTTCATCGCGATTCTCACCATCGCGTTCGAACCCATCCAAACGATCAGCAGTAGAGAAATGAGAGATCAACTCGACTTCGTTGATACTTAGCCAGTCGATCAACTGTTGTTTGTGATCATTGAAAATTTCGTTAATGCGTTGGGGCTGTTCACGAAGCTTCAGAATCGCCGCTTCATCAATTGAGCGTTGGGCTTCTAGTTTGGCAGTATCCACGCTGGTGTCATTTTCTTCGCGAGCGATCTTGATACGCTCTGCAAGTTTGTCTCGACGTGCGACGATCTCTTTTTCTAATTCTTCGCTACCAAATCCGTAGTACTGATTTGCTTCGTCTAGAAAACCTTGATTCCAAATCGCAAGCGTCAATTCTGGATCAATCTCATAAGAGAGCTCGCCGTTGGGGCCTTTAGTCTCTTTGATACAAAGTCTTTGCAGACCATCTGGATCATCCAACATGCCTTTGAAATAAGGCGCAAACGGTCCTTTGGCTGAGCCGAGAAAACCTTTGGAAGAGAATCCGTACTTAAGTTTCGTCGTGCCTTCTTTGAAGAAGTGGTAGCCGACCACAATTCGCAGCAACATCAAGAAAATGAAGGCGAGACAAAGTTGAAATTTGGTAAGTTGTGAAAACAGCGGATCAACTCTCAATAATCAATGAAGCGGTAGTCTTTATTATGATTGAAGATCTCGATTTCGCCAAGGTTCAACATAAGATCGTCATTGGCTCTTCGAAATCGAAAATCGTTCAGCGAGAACGTTTATGGAACATTATGGCCAGTGTGGTACGAGATGATCAATTGATCAATTGAATTGAAGCCTCGACCAGTTTCCGATCGGCTTCGTCTAATTGATTAAGTTTCTGCTTTAGCAGTCCCTCATGCTCTGCGACTTTCTCGGGATTTCCCAAGACTGCATAGCAATCGGCGAGATGCTGGTGAAGCGCCACCATGTTAGGCATTTGCTCGCTGGCATAAAGCAGGTCTTGAATTGCTTCTTCCGTTCGCCCGTGATTCTTGAGGTACACGCCCCGAGTCTGGTAGAAGATAGGTTGATCTGGAAAAAGCTCGATTCCCAGCGTGATCATGTCTTGCATGTTCGCAAATTCGTTCGCTCGGTCTTTGGCAGCCACATCGATCAGATTGTTAACCACAATCTGCGTACTCGAAAACTGCTGTTCCGCAATTCGCCAGTGTTTCTCGCCATCACTCACATTTCCCTTTGAGATTTCCTGCATTCCGATCAGGGCATGAATGACACCGGGAGCTGGTGAGACAGCAATTGCATCACTCAACCATTTCTCATTGACTCCAGAAAAGTCGAGGCGATCCCCGACGACTCTTGCGATTGCTTTGCTTACGGCATTATCAGGCTGCTGTTCGACCGGCGAAGTTTGGCGATTGCCGATAAAGTCCAGCAGTTTCAAATAGACGACTTTGTCAGTTGGGTTGAGCTTGATCGCTTCGCTCAACGCATGCAGTCGAAGTCGATAGTGCTCGTACCTCGACATGTTCGTGAAGTCGTCCGACTTCTTCAAGAAGATCATTGAAGCCAATTGTCGCATCCGGCGTTTTGTCTCTTTATTTGACGTAAGCTGCATTCCTTCTTTTACAATTGAAAGCGCGTTTTCATAGTTTTCTGCCAAAATCGCGCATCGAACCATCGTCATCCAAACTTCGAAAAGCTCCGGCTGCCGTCTGGCGATCGGATGCAAACGAATGATTTCCATTTCCAAGTGTTGTTTTGCTGCGGCACCATTTCCCATTTCAATCTGAAGCTCCGCCCACATTGGAATCGCGCGAAGCTGTTGGACAGTCCTTAATTCTCCAGAGGCAATTTCGCTGAGATGAGCCAAGGCTTGATTTGCGTTTTGCAAATACTCGGGGCTGTTCTTATCAAGGTTTCGACACTTTGCGAGGTAAATGGAAACGAGATTCATCAAGACAGTTTTGTTAGCTGGATCTTGCTCGACTGCGAAGGCCAAGTGCTTACTGGCCAGAGCATCACGTTCCGCTTCCGTGTAAGTATCTTTGGCGTCTTCGTGGCGCATGTAGTATTCGGCCATCCAAGTGTGAGCTTGCGGTGAGGCCGAACGTTCAAAGGGAGCGACGTAAGTAATGACGTCGATCGCTTTTAACGTATTGCCCATCCGTTCATAAGACTCGCCCAGTAAAAATTTGTACTTGTTAGATTCTGGCTTAAGTTCAACCAGCTTTTCCGCAAAAATATGTGCGTGTTCGGGGTTATCTTTTGAGACATCGATGTGGTACTTCAAATAGCCTTCGTTAACGCCCATCGTGGTTGATTCGTTGTAGATAAAATCGGACGCGAGCAGCGCACTGAAAAATAACAACGACACAACGATCATTGGAATTGCGCCAATGAAAGCAAATCCAGGACGGGATGAAGCCCAAGCCTGAACCATGAAAACGAGAAAGCCGTAAAACAGGCGAAATGGAAAGGTTAAAAGTTGAACGATCTTTGAAACGACCGTTTGATCGGCACCAATTCGATCGTCACCCTTGATCAAATCGGAAACCGCATGTCCCAATGCGCGAAAAGGATGCAACAACAGTCCCATAAAAGACGTTGATTCGAAACCGTCATCATCGCGTCGACGAAAAATCATGTTTGTGTTTTAACTTTTGTTGGAATCAATATTCTGTTGAAGCTGGCCAGGCGGTCAGCGGTGGAAGCGTTTGGCTTAGCTTCCAGTTTTCGGGGCGTCTTGGGCATCCAGTTGCTCAAGTTTGCGAACCCATTGTCCATCGTCTAGGCCAACCGCCTGATAGCAGCGGATCAACGACTCAATGATCTGGCGATTTTCAGGCCGACCACGATGAGCGTATTCAAAATCCGCGATCGCATCAGTCCAACGATTCAGTTGCATCAACGCTTGACCGCGAGTGTCGCGAAAATAAGTCAAATAGGATTTAGAATCTTCATTTTTCGGCAAGTATCGAAGTGCCTGGTCAATCAAAGTCAGTCCGCGGGCTGGATTTGGGTTTTCGCCAACCGTATGCGTATAGGCCAGGTTGTTCAAGATTTCAGGGTTCTTCGGAGACTTTTTCTTAGCCCGATCAAAGAAGATTAAAGCTTGTCCGTAATCGGATTTTGCGAGGGCTTGAACGCCAATCTCGTTCAACACGCTTGCAGGCGCATCTGGGTCTGACGATGCGTCATAAATCAGTTTGGCCGATTCGGCCACATCTGAATTTTGGTCGGCAGCCAAACGAGTAAGTTGTTTCATGACAGTTCGATTGCTTGGGTCCAAACGAAATGCCGTCCGCAAGTAAGCAAGTTGCTGCTGAGTGCCTTCGTCTGTGCTCAAATCAAATTCACTGATCCATTTGACGTAGACCGACGCCAGCATTCGTTCCACCCAAACCCGGCCCGAGCCTTCTCCCAACTCGGATTGGCGTTTGATTTCTTCAAGCAATTTCTCTTCGGCGACTTCGAACTGCTTTCGCTCGGTATAACAATTCGTCAGGTTGTTCCAAAGCTGGATTCGTTCTGCCGAATCGAGCTTGTCATCTCTAAGTAAACTCTCAAAC
>CAYMFZ010000193.1:0-1025 GCA_964389585.1 uncultured Pirellulaceae bacterium
ACTATGTTGATCAACGAAAGTTTCTTCCGTTTCAGCGAGCTTCGGAGATCGCAAGCCATCTCGCGGTTCCCCTGATGGATAAGTTTGGCATCCAGCAGGATACAGACCACGACTTGTTTTTGTGCGCCCTTTATTACAAACAGTTTGTTTCGTCACAGGCGGTCGACGGATATGACACTCAAGCAAGTACGATTGTTCCGGCAGGCAAAGTATCTGCACCAAAGAACGTAACGCCTTCGACGATGGCTGAACTTGCCTCCAATGATACGGTCACTAAGAAATCGAATTCGGAGAATTCCAACGATTTCGACGCTGACGATTTCGACTCCAGCGCCTTTGGTCCCAACGCCAATGATTCCAGCACCGATGACTCAACCCAAGTGGATAGCGAATGAAAGTTGCAGAACTTATCGAGAAACGCTCACCCCTTTGGCACGAATTGGAGGTTTTGTGCAATCAAGTTGGTACGAAGGGAAGTAGTTTAAATGCTGAGGCGATCAATCGTTTCACAAGTCTCTATCGTGCCGCCTGCGCTGATCTCGCTCTTGCGGAGTCCTATCAGTTGCCGCCTAACACGGTGGACTATCTCCACAAGCTCGTAGCGAAGTCACACAACCAGCTCTATCGAAGCCGTCGTTTTCAATGGCGAGATTGGAGTAAGAAAATCCTTGAGGACACGCCAAAGTTGATCTTCAACGATCCGTGTATCCATTTGGCAACGCTGATTTTTTGGGGGCTGTTTTTGATGTCCGCCTATCTCGCCTACGACAATACGTTGTGGCCAGGGTTCGCGGAGAATGTCGCTGGCGAACAACAGTTAGAAGAAATGGAAGCGATGTACACAGGATTTGATGGGCGAGGGTTCGGTGGAAACTCGGCCATGTTGGGCTTCTACATCAATCACAATGCGTCGATTGGGATTACTTGTTTCGTCACGATGTTGTTCGTAATTCCTGGTGTCGTGACTTTGTCATTCAACGCGGTTCAGTTGGGAACTGCCTTCGGATATATGTTTCGACCTGAAA
>CAYMFZ010000193.1:1035-2742 GCA_964389585.1 uncultured Pirellulaceae bacterium
TGAAATGGGCGATGCCAGTGTGAACTTTCAGAATTTCGTAACGGCGCATGGGCCGTTTGAGTTGACGGCAATTATTCTCTCGGCAGGTGCTGGACTGAAAATCGGACTTAGTTGGCTGATGACCAATGGATTGAGTCGCAAGGATTCACTGATCAAGACGGCTCGTGAAACGTTACCTATCGCCATGTGTGCCGTGGTTTTATTTTGCTTTGCCGCGATGATCGAAGGCTTTGTTTCACCGACGCCCCATGACGTGATGCCTTGGTGGATCAAAGGAACGGTCGGTACGCTTTCAAGCTGTTTGCTAATGTTCTACTTCGTAGTTCTTGGCTATCCCAAGCAGGGGTCGGAGGTTGGTATCGATGAGATTTGATAAGACCTTCATCGCCATCCGAGAGCGAAATGTGCTAGAAATTTTTGATCTGGCGCTGCATGTCATTACCGATCACTTCGTTTCGCTGTTTTGGTTGTTCGTCATCGGTGTTGCTCCTTGGGTGCTAATCGACATGGTTTTCGTCGGTTGGATGTTGGACGCTGACGAGTACTTCGGATTCTATTACTGGGTGATGTTTTTGCTGATTGTTAGTCAGGCCCAAGCCGGAACAACTTTTATGACTCAGTATCTTGGTCGTGCGATGTTCGTTGGGCGTCCTGGAGTTTGGGCGACGGTCAAAGATGTTTTTTCTTCTTCACCATATTTCATTTGGTCGCACGGAATATTGCGAACGGTCTTTTTGACACTCGCGGTTTGCCTTTTGCTGTCCGAAACGGACTATGCATTTTCGATGGTGGTCTGTTTCTTGTTCCTGCCCGGAATGGTTGGACTTGGCCTCGCGGTTCGTGCTTTTCGACCTTTTGTATCGGAGATTTTGTTGCTTGAACGGACGCCAGTTTCGAAGAAGGATCCTGAACAGGTCTATTTCGCGAGGCGATCCAAAGCGTTACATGTTTCCTCGAGCTCAGATCTATTTGGTCGATTTGCTCTTTGTTCAATATTAGCGGTGCCATTGGGGTTTGCTTGTTTTTCAATGCTGGTGTCGATTGATTCTGTCTTGAACATCCAAGCAAATTCCGAATATTCGTATTCGCCTTACTATTGGGTCGTAGCACTTTGGGTGGTCGCAGGGTTCGTTTGTGTTGCTCGCTTTCTCTCGTATATTGACACCCGAATTCGACAGGAAGGTTGGGCGGTTGAGCTGCGAATGCGAGCTGAAGGACAGATTCTGCTGGACACAATCGAGTGATTTGGATAGCTGACCGTTAACTTGTTTTAGGACAAAAGTGATTTTGAAGTTTCATTGCAATTCGAAGTCGAAAGATAACGCGGACAAGTTGGGAAGCGGGCAAAACTTGCTCGCGCTTCTTCCGATGATCGTGTTCGCTGCGATCGTGGTGCTGATTTCGATTGCTCCAGCTTCGATTGTTGCCCAGGACGTTGGCGAGAAAGTCTTCAAGGAAAAGAACTTTCCCTGGTACGATGCAAACGAAGACGGTGTGCAGCGAATCGAGTTGAAGGAAAGGCCGGGCATCAAGTCGTCGAGTCGGCACACGGTTCCGCTTAAGCCAATTAGATCACGAAATGCCAAGAAAAATAATTTCGGTCGGGTGAATGGGACAGGAGCATTCCTTGAGGGGATGGGCGTGATTGCTTGGCTGTTGATCGGAGTTGTAATCGCGGTGTCATAGCGGGATTGGTTTGGGCGTTTT
>CAYMFZ010000193.1:2752-9236 GCA_964389585.1 uncultured Pirellulaceae bacterium
AGGATGAGTGGGGAAAAATCGGAAACTGAAAACCAGGTTCCGAGACGTTCGATGGCAGAAAGCATCAAGCAACTTCCTTTCGATTTAGATGTACAGTCAGGCGATTTTCGTTTGGCTGCGCAAAAAGCATCGGCAGCCAATGACTACCGAAACGCGATCATCTATTTGTTTAGTCACGTCCTCGTTTCGCTCGATCAAAAGAACTTGATCCGGTTGCGAAAGGGAAAAACAAACCGCCAATACTTGAGCGAACTTCGTGGCTTTCGACCGCTCGCCAACTTCTACCAGCGAGTGATGGTGCCTTTCGAATCAACATTTTTTGGTGATCACGATATCCAAGAACAAGAGTTTGATAGTTGTTGGAGTCGGCTGGATCAGTTTCAACAAGATGTTGAACAGACAACTCAGGTGTCGAATGTCTAACCTAAGAACAGAAACAGGATTTTCGAAGCACCAACGCAGGCTCAGGTTTTGCCTGTTGCTGGTTGGTCTGCTATGTCTGGCTTCAACTGCTGGATGCGATCGCCGGACTAAACTGAATACCGAGTACGGAAAGATCAATGGAAGCAAAGGCAGCGACAGCCTAAATGGAGTTTCGATACTGGCGAAGATGTTTGAAGAACGCGGCTTGAAAGTTAAGCGGCGGACGCGAATTTCGCCCCGCATCAATCGTTACGACACGATCGTTTGGTTTCCCGACGACTACTCGTGTCCCTCCGAAGAAGCCGTCGAAGCGCTCAATACATGGCTGGATGATGACAGTCGCCGGACTCTCATCTACGTTGGAAGAGACTACGATGCGCAAACAGACTACATGAATGCTGTTAAAGCCTCGGCGCCAGTCGAAGAAAAGGAAGAGTTGCTTCGACAAATCGCTGAAGGCAAATACGCGCAGGATGATAATGATGCAGGTGGGATGTTTCCTTGGTTCGATCAAGACTTAACAACTTGCGAATGGTTTGAACAAGAAAAAGTTCAACGTCGAAAGGCTGAAACGGTAACGAATTATCGTGATCCGACCAGCAAAGAGAGCGAGCTCGCCAATGTTGAGCTATCGACGGTCCTCGTGCCGAATTTGGATGGTGATTGGAACGCTAGGGAGTGGCTTGATGCCGATGGAAATGACTTCGCCACGATCTTGACGAACGATACCCATGTTTTTGACGGCAAAATTTATGTCATCTCAAACGGTTCGACACTCTTAAACTACTCGTTGATCAATCCTGACCATCGTGAGTTGGCGACTGAATTGATCGACGATTGCAACGCATACAGCGATGTTGTTTTTCTCGAAAGCGGGCCGCGCGGAATCGAGGTAAGCGATTCCGATACGATCAATCACAATAGTTGGGCTTGGATTTCGCAACCGCCGCTTCGATATATCGTTCCACATTTTTTACTGTGGGGGATCTTGTTTTGCTTCGTGTATTTTCCAATTTTCGGAAGACCAAAACGAATTCGGCGCAAAAGCACGTCCAGTTTTCGATCGCACGTTAATGCGATGGGAAAGCTTCTTGCGAGAAATGCCAATCAACAAGCTGCCATCAATAAAATTCAGAATTACCAAAACCTGATTTCTGGTGATTCAAATCGAAAACCCAAAGAAGATTAATTCGCGTCGAGCGACTAACACTTGAGTAAATTTAGATATGAATGAATTTGGAAATCCATCGGCGGAACACATTGAGTTTGACTGTCCGCACTGCTCGATGCGATTAAAGGTATCTTCGAAAATTGCCGGCCAACCTGCGAAGTGTCCAAGTTGCTCGGCCATTTCCTCAGTACCGTCGAATCAACCTGTGGAAGCCGAAACCGCCGCAGTCGCGCCGCCCGTTTTGGAATCAGCAGGTGCAATGTTGGGCGCAAGTGAACAAGCTCCAGCATCAATTCCAGCATCAGCGCCGTCGGTTCAACCAGAGTTGCGGCAAGACTCAGGAGTCGATACGCCAACTCGCAAACTCTATCGCAAGATTACTGAAGAAGTCGCGAAAGTTTTTGTTGGCCAAGACGAATTGGTCCAAGGAACGCTGGTTGCACTTTTTTCGGGAGGACATGTCTTAATCGAAAGCGTCCCAGGATTGGGGAAAACGCTGTTTGTTCGGACGCTTGGTAAAATCCTCGGTTGTGATTTTGGCCGGATTCAGTTTACCGCGGACTTAATGCCTTCTGATATTACTGGCGCACCGATTTTCAACATGAAAACTCAAGAGTTTGAGTTTCGTGCCGGACCGGTGTTCACCCAGTTGCTGCTTGCTGACGAAATTAATCGTTCGCCCGCGAAGACTCATGCAGCGCTTTTGGAAATCATGCAAGAGAAACGGGTGACCGTCGATGGCAACACGCACGTTTTGGATTTGCCGTTCCTTGTTGTCGCCACACAAAACCCGATCGAGTCAGAAGGTACTTACAACTTGCCCGAAGCTCAGCTGGATCGCTTCATGTTCAAGCTTGCTGCTGGCTACCCATCCGAGGAACAGGAAGCCGAAATTTTGATGATGCATGGTGGGCAGGAGAATCTAAACAAAAAGCTTGAAGAGGGAATCAACCAAGTCACAACGCCAGAAGAGATCGTCAACGTTACCAGAGAAAACGGCAATGTTCGAATTGACCCGCTGTTGGTCAACTACATCAACAAGATTGTCCGACTGACCAGACAGTGGCCGCAGTTTTACATGGGAGCCTCGCCCAGAGCCGGAATCAGTCTGATGCAAGGTGCTCGAACGTTGGCTTCGTTTTACGGACGTGACTATGCCGTCCCAGATGACGTCGTTCAGATAGCACTTCCCGCGCTTCGACATCGTGTTCAATTAACTGCGGAAGCTGAAGTAGAAGGCCAATCCGTCGATCAACTGTTAAATGATTTGATTCGCACCATCGAAGTTCCTCGGCTCAGATAGTTCACCTTTGACGACGCATTTCCAATTCAATTTTCCAAAGCAATTGTAAACAGAGCTTTAACGCCAAGCTGATTTATGGATTTAGTTACAACCATTGCCGGCCAAGTATTCGACTTTATGATCAACCGACCGCACTTGATGTTGGTGATGATGGGAGTCCCGTTGCTGTTGTTGGCAAGGCACTGGGGGCTTTTCCCGAGCAAGCAATTACTTTACGTGGCATCAATTCCCGCACTCGCTTCAGTGTTTTTGATTCATGATCCAACGCAAGGCGCGGTGATCGGTGGGATGAAGTTCAAAGACTTGATGCTAATTCTAGTCGTGGCAATAGACGTGGTGCTCCTGCTGGTTTTTTTCTTCGATATGTTGATGGTGGTGCCAGCTAAACACTTTTCCTGCACGCGCAATATGTTGCGTGTTGCTTCCCAAGGCAAAAAGCATGAAGTCGAAATTGAACTGGTAAACCGTTCAGTTCGCGGATGTTCGATTTCGGTTCGCGATGATCTCGGTGATTCTTTTGAAGCAGAGCCTGAGTCTTTCGATACTTGGGTGAGTGGTCAAAGCAAAACTCAATTCATTTACGATTTCATTTGCAATCAACGCGGTAAGTCGATTCTTGAATGTGTGCATCTACTCGTTCGCAGTCGGTTTAAATTCTGGCGTGGATTTTATCGGGTGCCATTTGAGTCCACGATTAATGTCTATCCAGACATGAAGCAGATCCACGAATACGATTTACTGGCGCGAACCAACCGGTTGAGTCTGTTGGGGATGCGTCGCTCCCGTAAGATTGGTCAAGACAACGAGTTTGAGCGATTGCGAGACTACACGCAGGACGACAATTACAAACATATCGATTGGAGAACGACCGCTCGACGACGCAAACTAACGGTGCGAGATTTTCAAGCGAATCAAAGCCAGAGAATCGTCTTCATGGTCGATTGCGGTCGCATGATGACGGGAGAAGATGGTGAGATTAGCATGCTGGATCATTCGCTCAATGCGATGCTGATGCTCAGTTACGTCGCGCTTCGCCAGGGTGACTCGGCAGGCCTAATCAGTTTCAGTGATCGAATTCATAATTACACACCTGCCAAGAATGGAGTCAAGCATATCAACCGTTTGCTTCACGCGTCTTATGACCAGCAGGCGAGATATGTTGAGTCGCGATACGATGATGCGTTCTTGTATCTTCGCACGCATTGTTTAAAGCGGTCGTTGGTAATATTGGTGACCAACGTGATTGATGAAATCAATGCTCACCAAATCAAGCAATACATGGGGACTTTGACAGGAAGACATTTGCCTTTGGCCGTCTTTTTGCGTGACCGGGAAATGTTTTCCGCAGTTGATGAGTTCGAATCGACGTCGCACCCGAGCAGCTCTGCGATCTATCAAGCCGCCGCTGCCTCGGAGGTGCTAACCTGGCGTCATCAAGTGATCAGAGATCTTCGTCATCAAGGCGTTCTAGCTCTCGACCTGTTTCCTGAACAGCTTACGTCGGAGCTGGTCAATCAATACCTCGAGATCAAAGCACGACATCTGTTGTAATCATTGACGTTGGTGTTTAAAGCTACGCCTGCTTCGTCTTCTTCGAGCTACAAATTCTCAGTGCTAGTACGCATTGCCTCGAGTTCGCTGATTTGGTCTGGGGCAACGGGAAAAGCCTGATCTTTTGATGGCGAATCTGGAACCATGACGTTGGCGATTTTCGCGATTAGATTCTCAACCCCCTGCCCTGTTGTGGCTGAAGTTTTCAGGAAGTCGCTTGCTTTCGGCATGTTTGATGGACTTGAAGCAACGCGATCAATCTTGTTGCCTACAACTAGGTGGGGTTGGATTGAATCAAGAATTGCTTGATCTTCTGCTGTCCATGATCTCGAACCATCGAAAACGCAGACGACAACATCGGCGAATTCAATTTCTGTTTTTGCTTTTTCGATGCCCTTCGATTCAATCAAGTCTTCCGACTCCCTTAGCCCCGCCGTATCTCGCAAGCTGACTGGCCAGCCTGCGATTGCTGTCGATTGGGAAACAACGTCGCGTGTTGTGCCGGGAACATCATGCACGATGGCTCGTTGAAATCCCACGATCGCGTTTACCAAACTGCTTTTCCCGACGTTGGGTTGGCCGCATAACACGACCGAACGCGGTTTGGTTAGATGGATTCCAAATTCGGCCCAACGAAGCATTTCCGTAATCGAATCGTTTGCCTGCTGTTGATTTCCAGCGTTGATCATCGACTCAATTTCAGCGATAGCCGATGGGAGAATTCTGGTTTGTTGAAGAAGCAACCTTGCTGTTTTGGTCGTGGGGGCGTTTGCCAAAGCCAATTGGGTGCTGGTCAGCCATGACGACTCAAATTGATTGGCGAACCGCTCTGAACTGACTTCTGTGAATCCTTGTGACCGAAACGAGTCTATCACTGCTGTCGCGGCCATCGTGCCGCCATGGCAATGAACTTCGAAACGATCGCTGCCTCGTCGAACCACGATCAAGTCCTCGCCGGTCGATTTCCAGATTCCATAGACGATCTTTTGTTGACCGTGCTGCGAAAAATTTCGACCGCTAATCGGGAGAAACGAATCTTCAATCGCTTGTTGAGAATTGGGACCAGAGGCGCCAATTACCGCAACGGCTCCTCGGCCAAGCGGAGTCAGTTGAGCGCAAACAGATTGCAAAGTTCCATCTGTATTCACGAATGATTAACTTTCGGAGCTGACAAGTTTCAGCCCAATTTCTTTTGAGCCGCGCAAAACAAGATCAGGAACTTCATTCCATTTTGCAGGAAAAAAATCAATCAGATTGGCAATTCCTCCGCCCGTGATGTAGACCGGAGTTGGTTGGCCTGCCTGAGATTGGATTCGCTTGACGATGCCGAGAATCGCGCAAGCTTGGGAGTGAAAAACGCCTTTGAGAATGGCGTCTCGGGTCGATTTTCCAATCACGTCGCCAGGGGTTGGGCGTTCCGTATTCCTTTGACTCAGGTTGGGGAGTGCATCCGTGTGGGCAGCCAAGTGGCGAAAGTTTGATTCGGCGCCGGGGTAAATAACGCCGCCTTGAAAAACTTCGTCCGCATCGACGTAGTCAATTGTGACTGCGGTTCCGGCATCGACAACTACGAGTGGGCCTGATTGATCGTCGAGTTGAACTGCCATCCATGCGGCAATCAGGCGGTCGCGCCCAAGCTGCTCTCGTGATTCCACATTCGTTTCCATTTCGACATCGTCAGCCGAAATCGGATGGAACATATCTGCTGGCCTGTTACTACAAACCCAGTTGTTGAGGCTTTCTAGCCGCTCTTTATTCACACTGGAAACAGACCAAAAGCATGGTTCTTCGATATCTCGCAGCCAATTCTCATCAGGCTGTTCGCTTCCACGAAGTGTCTTGATCGAACTCCAGCGATCATCATCACAGGTTTGATCGACTGCGATCTTCGTGGAACTGTTGCCTATATCGACCGCGATCAGTTGCATGCTGCGTGCTGCTCCAGAACCTGAGCGATCCGATTCATCAGTTGAGGAAGACCCGTGCCTGTAACTGCCGAGATCAACATGACCTCAAGGCCGGTCTCGCTGGCCAGC
>CAYMFZ010000194.1:0-559 GCA_964389585.1 uncultured Pirellulaceae bacterium
ATCAAGCCCGCCAGGCCGGCTATACGAAAACGGATGCTTACTCGCCGTTCCCAGTTCACGGAATTGATCCGGCGATTGGCATCAAGCGTACAATCTTGCCGTTTATCGTGCTGAGCATTGCGATGGGTGCGGTTCTGATCGGCCTTGGAATGCAGTGGTACACCAATGGTGGTATGAAAAACATTTCAACCGCCGAGTCTCCTGTTTTTCCGGGTTACCGTTTCAACATTTCGGGTAAGCCGATCTTTAGTTTGCCGGCGAACATTCCGGTAACGTTTGAAGTGATCGTGCTTTCAAGTGCGTTCGCAACGTTCTTTGGAATGTGGTTTTTGAACAAGCTTCCAATGCTTTCCAATCCGCTGCATCGCATTTCGCGATTCAAGCGGGCGACGAACGATAAGTTCTTTTTGATGATCGAACAGAACGACGCCAAGTTTGATCGTGGCTCGACTGAGTCACAACTGAACGAATGGGGTGCGGTTGCGATCGAAGAATGTCGTCAGGATTTGACCGACAACAAGTTGCCGAGCTGGCTACGTTTGGTCGCGCTGATGGGTGC
>CAYMFZ010000194.1:605-7578 GCA_964389585.1 uncultured Pirellulaceae bacterium
TCCGCCCGTTGGAATTTTCCGAGCGATGGGAATGACGAACCGAGCTCCACGTTTGCACTTCATGCCTGACATGGATTGGCAAGAGAAATCAAAGACGCAAACGGTTTCGCCCTACCTCCAAGTCGAAGACAGCCAAGTTCCTGTGTTCGCTGATTTTCGTGCGATGAGAAAACCGGTTGCTGGCTCGATTGCTCGCGATCAATTGGATATCGATACGGAGATGAACAAAGGCATTAAACAAGACTATACACCTACTGTTTCCGTCACGACTGCAAGCGGTCCTGTCCGCACGAGCCTCAGTTCGAACCAAGACGAAGAACCTGCGGCTGCGGCTGAAGACGTCAGCATGTATGTCACGACTTTCCCTGAAGGCATCGAAATCATCGAAGAGTTTCTGGCTCGCGGCCAAGAGCTATTCAACATTTATTGCACCGCGTGTCATGGCTACTCGGGCAATGGCGACGGATTGGTTAACGATCGAGCTTTGGCACTGGCCGCCACTGGTAAGGCAAGTTGGACGGCGGCGAAGTCGTTGCATGACGCGACCGTGAAGGATGCCGAAAAGAATCCTGTTGGCCGGATCTTTGACACGATCACCAATGGTCGGTCAACGATGGGACCTTACGGAAATCAGATTCCAGTTAACGATCGCTGGGCGATTGTGGCTTATGTGAAGGCACTTCAAGAGACAGGTATCGAGCCAGTGGTTGCTGCTGTAGCGGAAGCTCCTGCAGAAGAAGCGAAAACCGACGATGCCAACGCAGAAGAAACGAAAACAGAAGATGCAAAAGCAGAGGATGGCGAACTTGAAATTGAGGGCGCTGACAACGATGACGACGGGGCAAACCCAAAACCATAACGATAAGAGTTTGGCGTGGCGGATCTTGTAAAAAGATCCTTCCGCGCTTCACTACACAACGAAAAAGCATTACTCCGGACCTTAAAAAACGTCCAACAAATACAAGATCTGAAATGCACGAAACTCGACCAGCAAAAATTACTTCGCCGATCGTATCCTTGAACGAGGGTTACGTTCGCACGATTCCTGTTGCCCTGATTGTTGGTGCGATTGGAATTGGTGCGGCGTTCTTTCTCTCAGGAGGAATCGTTGGCGGTGAAGGTTTGAAGCGATTCCTTCACATTTATTTGGTCAGCTTTTGTTTTGTGCTTTCCATTTCGGTTGGCTGCTTGTTCTTCGTAACCATCATGCACCTAACGCGTGCGGGTTGGAGCGTTACGGTTCGCCGAATCGCTGAGCTTTACGCGATGTGTTCTTTTCCTTTGTTCATCTTGTTCCTCCCAATTTTGGCAACGGTCGTGATGGGTTGGGACACCGTTTACACATGGAACGTTGGTGGCTGGAGCATTCACGCTCATGATGCGGCTGGGGAAGCGGCCAAGGCAAGTGCTGCCGCGGCAACAAGTGTTTCCGAACTACCGCCAATCGAACAACTCAAGCATGCCTTTCTCAACAAGTGGTTTTTCACCGCTCGAATCGTGGCTTACTTTTTGATCTGGGGCGGGATGGC
Organism: uncultured Pirellulaceae bacterium; assembly: GCA_964389585.1. Lineage (GTDB taxonomy): Bacteria > Planctomycetota > Planctomycetia > Pirellulales > Pirellulaceae > Mariniblastus. The sequence continues at coordinate 2,135 of CAYMFZ010000194.1, forward strand.
TTGGTTCTTTTTAAAGAACTCATTGACCCAAGATGAAACCGGCGACAAAAAACTGACCGCGAGAATGCAAGCTTTTTCCGCGCCGTTCATGATCCTGTTCGCCGTCACCGTTGTGTTTGCCTCGTTTGATTTGGAGATGTCGCTGTCGGCACTTTGGTTTAGCACGATGTTCCCCGTTTACTTTTTCGCGGGTGCATTCCTAAGTGCATTGTGTACGATTCTGCTGACGGGACTTTGGCTCCAACGAACGGGCCGTGTCACCGATGAGATCACGATTGAACATTATCACGATCTCGGCAAGTTGATGCAGGGCTTCATTATCTTTTGGGGCTACATCGGTTTCAGTCAGTTCATGTTGATCTGGTATGCGAACATTCCTGAAGAAACGTTCTGGTACAACTTGAGAATTAACCAGCCTGGCTGGAAAACGTTGTCGCTGATTTTGCTGGTCGGTCACTTGTTCATCCCGTTCTTTTTGTTGATGGGACGAGCACTGCGACGAAACAGACAACTACTGACAATCTCAGCCGTGTTTATCTTGATCATGCACTGGGTTGATCATTATTGGTTGATCATGCCTCAGATGAATCCAGAAGCCAAAACTTATACGCTGACAGGTAGCGGAATCTTAACCGACATTTGCTGCACCATCGGCGTGATCGGAATCTACATCGCGCTGTTCTGTTTGATCACGCGGAACCGACCTTTGGTTCCATTGAAAGATCCGCGATTGGGTGAGGCTCTGAACCACGAAGTTCATTAGTGAACGTTTCAGATTGAACGTTTCAATAGTGATTTGGGATGGAGCCCGATCAATGCTACAAATCAAAAACAAAATAGACGCGAAAAAATAAGATGACATCAGAAACAATCGACCACGGCGAAGCACCAAGTTACGACGACATCAACACTCCGGTTATCGTGTTGGTGGGAGCGATCAGTGCTTTGGTAACTCTACTGACGATCATGTTCGTTCAAGGACTTTGCTATCACTGGCAAAACAGTCAAATCGAACGACGTGAGAAGGAAGTTGAAAACATGCCTGCAGTCGTTCAAGTTCAAGAACAAAAAGAACAATTGGTCAGTGCGAAAGTGTCAATCGACGACGCAATGAAGAAGGTCGTTTCGACCTACGGAAAGTAGATCATTAAATCGAACAACTGAGCCGTAGGCGCTAGCCTCGGGCCGGAACTACTAGACGACCAAACAATTGATTTGATCACTGAATCCCAAACCGACATTTTGAAACTGAAATTTGCGACAGACTGACCTGCAACCATTGAACAATTGAATCGTTTCGCTGGCCCGAGGCTAGCGCCTACGGCTCACGGCTCTCTAGATTATGAAATTTCAACACGCACAACTTAAAACGCTTAACAGCATGATCGCGATCGCCGCGATGATTTGCTTTGGTGTTTGTGCGCTGTCTGGAATTGCGATTGGACAAGACGAATCGGCGAACTCCGATTCGGAAAAACCACCTGCTGAAATCAAAGAACCTGCCAACAACCCGTACAACCTCAACACCAAACCAAAGGTCGCCCAAGACATCGGCGTCGATTCGCAGACGGGCGAGTACTTGGTGATGGATATCCCATTTCATGATGAGGAAAATCGCTTCGTCAAAATTGGTGATTACTTCGAAGGCGAAAAACCGGTTTTGCTTTCGTTCAACTATTCGGACTGTCCGAAACTTTGCAGTGTTCAACTTGAAAACATGACGGACACGCTTCGCCAGATCAAATTCAAAGCTGACCAAGATTTCGAAATCGTCTCGATCAGCATCGACCCGAACGAACAAACATCTCGGGCACGACAATCAAAAGAAAAATACGTCAAGCGCTACAGCAAGTTCGATCGCAAGAATTCGGACGACGGCTGGCACTTTTTGACCGGCAAAGAGAAAGACATTCAGTTGATCGCCGACATTTGCGGCTTTCGATACAAGTACGTTCCCGAGCAGAAACTATTTTCGCATCCACCGGTTTTCATTTTGGTTTCGCCAAAAGGAAAAATCGTTCGCTACATCCATGGGCTCGATTACGATCCGAACACGATGGAGAAGGCGTTGATCGAAGCGGCGGAAGGAAAGATCGGCTCGCCAATCAACATTCTGGCTTACGGGCTCGGATGTTTTACGTTTAACGAGTCGACAGGGAAGTACACGTTTCAGGCAATGGCGATCATGCGAATCGGCGGAGCGTTAACTGCTTTGCTGCTTGCCGTGACTTTGATTCCATATTGGTTTCTTCGTCGAGGAAACAAACCCGATAAACCGAAAAAGGGAATGCCAGTGCCGAACGCACCGGCAGGCTCGGCTTGACGCTAACCACAAAACACAACGATCGTTTTTGATCAAGAACTTTTTGAGTTAATAGATACGATGAACTGGCAATTACCTTTGATGCTCGCTCAGACGACAGACGAACTAAGAGAACGAACCGAAGCGATTAGTCTCGATGGCACGACCGTGCCTACGGATTCGCTTGTTCGTAATCCAGAGCTGTCATCCAATCCGTTTGCGACCGAGTATTGGTTTCCACAGCAGGCTTCGTCGTTTGCAGGTGAAGTCGACTTTTTGTACATGGCGATCTTTTGGATTTCGCTCGTATTCTTCATCGCCATCGTCGGCGTGATGGTTTACTTCTGCATTAAGTATCGCCGCAAAGGCGATGTGATTGATCCTCAGCCAAGTTCGTCACACAACACAGCGATTGAGATTCTTTGGTCGGTTCTTCCCAGCATCCTGCTTGTTTGGATGTTTTACGTGGGAGCAGAAAGTTACTTCAACATGCGAACTCCGCGAGAGGACGCTGAAGAAATTCAGGTCACGGCGAAGCAGTTTGCTTGGGTGTTTACTTACCCCGATGGTGATCAGACTTCCGAGCTGCATCTGGTGCGTGACAAGCCTGTCAAACTGATCATGCAATCTGAAGACGTTTTGCACAGTTTTTTCGTGCCGGCTTTTCGGCAAAAGATGGACATCGTTCCCGGTCGTTACACCTACGCGTACATCGAACCAACGCTTGAGGGTCAGTACCGACTTTCATGCAACGAGTATTGCGGTACGGGTCACTCGAAGATGAAAACGATGTGCGAAGTTCATCCCGATGAGAAGCATCGCAAAGACAATACAAAGTGGATCAAAAGGGATCACGCTCCGTGGGAAAACGGCAAGCGAATTTATCAGATCCAATGTTCCGGTTGCCATAAGGTCAATGGCGAGGCCGCAACAGGTCCGGCCCTGAACTTGACTTGGGGACGTAACGCTGAGTTCATCAAAGCACCCGCTATGAAGGTTGATGAGAACTACATCCGAGAATCAATCCTTTACCCAGAGAAAAAGATCGTCGCCGGGTACGGACCTGTTTCGAAGATGAATTCGTTCAAAGGTATTTTGAGCGAGACTCAAGGAGCTGACGGATCGGAAAGCGATCTCGATGCCGTGATTGCTTACTTGAAGAAAATCAATGAAGAGTCGGGGTCAGCCAAATAACGAAGCTGATCGACAATGATCGGTTTGACGGAAGTGGGTGACACCTGCCGGGTGTTACCAAACCAAAGTTAAGACTTTTTATTCGCTGAACAGAAATTGAAATCAGACATTACTCGTGGGCCAAGTCACTTCCGGCAGAAGTGACCCACCAAAAACAACGACGCACACAAAACGACAAGCTTAACCGGCTTTCAAAACCAAGGTTGAAAAAATGGTAGACGCAACTTTACGAAAACAACTTTTTGGAACCCCCGAAACCAACTTCTTGAATTGCACCAAGGGTTGGAAGTCGTGGGCGTTCACGCTTGATCACAAACGAATCGGGATCATGTACTTGATCGGTGTCACGATCGCGTTGTTCCTCGCTGGAGCATTCGCGTTGGTGCTGCGATCTCACTTGTTCACGTTCGACAACACGATGCTTTCGGACGACATGTACAACCAGATGTTCACCTTGCACGGTGCCGTCATGGTTTTCTCGTTCATCATTCCAAGTATCCCAGCCGCGTTGGGCAACATAGTCCTGCCGATGATGTTGGGAGCCAAAGACGTTGCGTTTCCGCGCATGAACTTGGCAAGTTTTTACCTTTGGATTTTTGGAACCGGATTCCTGCTGATCGCGATTCTGTCAGGCAAGGGTCTCGACACGGGTTGGACCTTTTACACGCCTTACAGTATCGACACGAACACAGGCGTGATTTACGCGACGTTCGGTGCATTCATCCTCGGATTCAGTTCGATCTTTACTGGTCTGAACTTCCTGGTGACGGTCAATACGATGCGAGCCAAAGGGCAGGGGTGGTTTAAGCTTCCGCTTTTCATCTGGTCACTTTACGCCACGGCGATCATTCAAGTTTTGGCAACGCCGGTTCTCGGCATCACGTTGTTGATGTTGATTGCGGAAAAGACAATGCACATCGGTATCTTCGATGCGAAGTACGGTGGTGACCCGGTTTTGTTCCAGCACTTCTTCTGGTTCTACTGCGATCGCCTTGTTGGGCTTCCTTGTTTGGGGCCACCACATGTTCACAAGTGGTCAATCACAAGTCGTAACGTTGATTTTCAGTGCGATCACTTTCTCGGTTGCGATTCCGTCGGCGGTGAAAGTCTTTAACTGGCTGGCGACGCTGTACAAGGGTGCGATTTTGCTTAACACGCCGATGTGTTATGCGTTGTCGTTTATCTTCTTGTTCGGCATCGGTGGTTTGACTGGCTTGTTCCTCGGAGCGTTGTCGACTGACATTCACCTTCACGATACTTACTTCGTTGTGGCTCACTTTCACTTTGTGATGGTGGGTGGAACGCTGACGGCATTACTTGGTGGAGTGTTCCACTGGTGGCCAAAAATTTGGGGACGAATGTACAACGACATGCTTGGACGCGTTGGATGTTTCCTCGTGTTCTCAGGATTTAACCTGACGTTCTTTCCTCAGTTCGTAATGGGCTCACGCGGAATGCCGCGACGATACGCTTCTTACGATCCTGAATTCTTGGCTTTCCACCAGCTCTCAACGGTTGGTGCGTTTGTCTTGGGACTTGGAATTTTGCTTTCGTTCGTCGTCCTTGTTTATGCTGCGTTCCGCGGACCTCGCTGTGGCAGCAACCCGTTCCGTGCCGCTTCGCTGGAATGGCAATCGAGTTCGCCGCCTGATTTTCACAACTTTGTTCACAACCCAATTCTTAACGATCCATACGACTTTGAATCTCAAGTCTACGACGAAGAATTAGATACCTATATTTCACGCGAGTTTGCTGATCCTGATAAGGTTCCGCCTCGCAAAGAACCTGTGCATCATTAAAAGATTACTGCTACAGAATTACGCCACTTCGGTCGCTTGAACAAAACGTTCAGGCACCGAAGTTTTTGCAATTCAGTCGCAACCGATTGTTACCAATACAAATTACTTAGCCGAAGATTTCGGAGCCGGAAATGGCCGTTGCCGATAAC
>CAYMFZ010000194.1:7588-9233 GCA_964389585.1 uncultured Pirellulaceae bacterium
TACTCACGATGACCACCACGATCATGGTGAGTTTATTGCCCATCACTTTGATTCCGCCGAACAACAGTTCGATTCGGGCAAGCTTGGAATATGGTTGTTCCTGGTAACCGAAATTCTGTTTTTCAGTGGCTTGTTTGTGGCGTACACGTTGTACCGCAATCACCACCCTGAAATTTTCGAACAAGCTCATGTGTTCTTGAATAAGTACCTTGGCGGCTTGAACACGATCGTTCTGTTGTTCAGTAGTTTGACGATGGCACTTGCTGTTCGCGCTGCTCAATTGGGCAAGAACAAAAACTGCTCGATCTACCTCTTGATCACCATGGTTTGTGCCACGATGTTCCTCGGTGTCAAAGCCGTTGAATACAGCCACAAATGGGACATGGGCATCCTCGTAAGAAGTGCGTTTGATCTGAAGTATGGCCATCCAACTCCGACGACCGGAATTGGTCAATCACTCCACATTTCCGACTACCTTGTCTATCTGAGCGCGATTCCCGCGGTGCTCTTTGCAGGTTTCCTGGGGGCAAGTGTGTTTGGAAAGCTGACTGACAAAGGCGTGCTTTCGAAGTTCATGCTGGGCATGGCAATCACAGTTGGAGGTTACTTCCTCGGAGTTGTGGTCGGAATCATTTTCATGAATGCGGTCGAAGGGGAGGCTTCTCACGATGAAGCTCATGCCTCGATTCAATCCACGGATGAGGCTTTACTGCTTCACGCGATGACGCAGGACGAAGATCACCCGGAAGAAAAACATGACGAAGAGGGTCATGAACACAAGGAAGGTGAAGCCGGGCATGAAGGCGAACACGCTTCCCATGCTCCACAGAAATACGATCTTCATCATCCTGATCCGGAGAAACTGAATCGGGATGTTGGAATCTTTTTCAGCATCTACTACTGCATGACGGGTCTCCACGCGATTCACATCATCGCGGGAATTATTGCTTTGGCCTGGCTGTATTGGCGATCGTTGCTGAGCCATTGGCGGAACGATTACTTTGGCCCCGTCGACTATGTCGGGCTGTATTGGCACTTGGTCGACTTGATCTGGATTTACCTGTTCCCGCTGCTGTACTTGATTGATTAGCGTTTGGTCGAAGGATCATACGCTTGGAAGGATCTTTGACAGGATCCAATACTGTTTCACATTTGAATTTTTGATTGACTGACAAATTATGTCTGACCATCACGACGACCTACCAAAGTTTTGCCATCCCGCAGCTCCCAAGCTTTTGTTTGCTGTGTTTTTTGGATTGATCTTCTTGACCATTTTGACCGTCGTGACTTCGGCGGGCGGAAAGTTCATGGGAATCCCGCCAGCTTTCACTTTTCCGATCGCGATGATCATTGCGACCGCAAAAGCGTTTTTAGTCTGTGCGTTTTTCATGCACATGTGGTGGGACAAGAGCTTCAACGTGTTGGCGTTCTTGTCGTCTCTGTTATTCGTCAGCCTGTTTATCGGTATGACGCTTATGGACACCGGGCATTACCAAGACACGATCGAAGCCTACGACGTGCAACAATTGTCCGGCGTTGAGATCCCTGAATAGGTTGGCTGCTTCTGCCGGAAGCAGTAAAAGCTTTATTGGCTGTTCTTCGTTTGACGTAATGGATGATGCAAATTTTTCGCTAGGTCACACCC
>CAYMFZ010000195.1:0-9222 GCA_964389585.1 uncultured Pirellulaceae bacterium
GCCATGGTGTTTTGCTAGAACTTCTGCGGCTTTGGCATCTGTTTTGGCTAACTCTCTCCACTGTTTGAAATAGTCGCCAGACGTTTCGCGAAGTAACAAATCAATATGCGTCGTAAACGCGAACTCGGGATGCGGATTCCAAATCAGTTTGTACTTTTCGGTGCGGACGGATCGGCTCAGAAAGACATTCATCATCCGGTCGCCGCTGTGCGTGGTGAAAATTCGTTTCCGATGAGAAGTGGATTTTCCAAGAAGTACGGACTTGAAAGATCGACCGTCAATGTTGACGGGAGCCTCACCGCCTCCGATATCAATCAGCGTTGGCAAAATGTCGATCCAACTAACCATCGCATCGGTTTTTGAATCAGCTTGGATCTGTCCTGAACGAGCAACGATCAGCGGCACGTTAATGCCTTCGTCGTACAGCGTCCATTTGCCGAACGGAAATTGAGCCCCATGGTCGCTGGAGAAAACGAACAATTGGTCAGATGAAAGATGCTTGGCAGTGAGCGTCCGAAGCTCACCCAAATAGGCGTCCAAGTTTTTGACTTCTTGCAAATACCGTGACCGCTGGACGCGTGTGCGTGGCGTATCGATTAGCTGCGGCGGCACGGACATGGATTCGGGATCAATCGTTGACTCTTCGGGCCAAGGAACATGCGGATCCGATACACCAACGAATAGCGCCAACGGCCGTTCGTCGGTTCTTTCTTCGAGGAACTTTTTGACAGACTTTCGAAGTTGCGGGATCTCTTTTTTTACGTCGTGTACTTCGAAATGATAGTCCGGTGCACTCTTGCCGTGAGCGACTTTTCCAAACGCTGCAGTTTGGTAACCAAGTTCGTTGAGAACTTGTGGAAGCTTAAGAATTTCCTTCTTGGGATAAGAGTGATTCTCTTCGGCTCCGTTGCGAGCTGGCATCAGCCCAGTCAGCAAGGCAGCACGGCTAACTGCACAAGAAGGACTGGCGACAAACGCACGATTGAAAGTGAGTCCGTCAGCCGCCAACTGATCTATGGCTGGCGTTTTGATGTTCGTTCCACCGTACAGCGGCAGATCTGCCGTCGAAAGATCGTCAGCCAGATAAACAACGATGTCGGGAAGACGCTGCTGGTTTTGAGCAAGCGAATGGCTTGAAAGTGCAACGCTGATAACAAGCAAGATCAAGATTCGTTTCATCAGTCTTTGCATTTCTTGGTGTTACAATCGTCTTGAGTCTTGAATTGAAGTTTTCGAATGTCCAACGCCGCGAACTTAAGTTGCCGGTGTTTACTTAACCTCCAGAGTAACCCGACCGCTTACTTCGTTCGTTACGATCCAGCGATTATCCTTCTTTGTCGCAGCGACTTTCTGACCGTCAGAGAACACGCCACTACTTGCATCGGTTCCGGGGAGATCAAGCTTCGCTGACATTCCATCTGGCAAGTTTAGCGTCAGCTTAAACGCATCAGTGTTGTTCCAGTCAATTTCGATTGGGCCGTGAGGCGTTGGCACTTTGCCCCGAGCATGTTTGAGCCCGCCTGGACATGGACGAATGGTCGCCGTTTTCCAGCCAGCGGTCTCGGGTTGAGCACCTAAAACAAATCGTGGCAACAGGTTCGCTGGTGCCGCCCCCCAAGCATGATTCCAGTCCTGATTGGGTTTGTACTTCATCCCCCACGCTTCCCAACTAATCGTCGTTCCGCTGTTGACCATGTGTTTCCAACTGCGATCACCATCGGCAAGGATCAGTTCAATCGCCTTTTTGTCGCTTCCATTGTTGAACAGACTTTCCATGAAATACTGGGCCGCATAAACGCTGCACTGCATCTCCTTGGTCTCAAGCCACTTGATCACACCAGGAAGCTTGTCTTCAGGGACCAGCCCAAAAGCGAGTGGGAAAAAGTTTGCGTGAACGCTGCTGTGATCCGTTTCGATCCCGTCACGATAAAGTCCGGCTTCATCGTCAAACAGCTTTTCTTGAAGCGATTTTTTGGCAAGTTTAACGCGGGCTTCAAAGGCATCGGCGTCGGCAGATTTACCGATCGCGCGAGCCATCTCGGCCATCTGCTGCATTGCTTCAATGTGAAACGCGTTAACAACCGTATTGATTTCGGTGAACACGAAACCATCACGTTCCTTTTGAGGCCAATCAACGATGTCGTGACGTTTGCGATCCATTTCATCGCTGCGGACAAGTCCGTCGTCGCCACTACGATGAAGTAACGTTTTTGATTTAAGCGATTCGTATCGCTGGGCAAGCCATACCTTGTCGCCATTGTTCATCCATTCAGCGTGAGCCATAAAGACCATGTGCGGAGCCCACTCGGTCGGCCAAGTTCCATTTTCCATCAACCAATCAAACGTCCTCGCCGCCATCGTGACATTGTCGTCGGTCGTGTAGTGGCTAAGCTGATTCAGATAGGCGTCCGCTTCGTAAGGAATCCGTTCGCGATCACCGTCAACATAGACGCCGGCGAAAGTGGTGGCTTTGATGCTGTATTTGCAGAGATCCCAAATCCGATTCATCGTCTCGTCTGAACATTCAAACGAACTTGCATCGTCATTCCAAGTTGAGGAGTAGGCTGCTCGGCGGCGGATAAGATCAAACGGAAAGTCTGCGTCGAGGCCTTCGATTTCGACCCAGCGAAACGGCATCACGGAGTTCCAGTGATCGGGCGTTAGCACGGCAGGCGGATTTGCGTACATCAAACCGGCTTGCTGCACGGTTCGCTGATCAATGGGAGCCGGAACGATCCAGTTTCCTTTCTGTTGACCAAGTCGAATCGGTGTCATTCCGTAACGCACGGTGCCCGGCGGATCTTGATCGATACGATCGCCTTTGAGTTTTTCGCCAAAGTGAACTTGCGCCTTTCCGCGGCCAGCAGGAACCGGCATGATGATGTTACCAAAGGCGACTTTGCCGAAATCAATTTGTGTGACTTTGTCGTTAATACGCTTGATCGAAACAGGCTCTTGTTCCGTTAGTTTCACATGCTGCTGAGCTGGAACAACTGGCAACTGTTTGATGAAGAGGTTTCGAAAACGATAGGTCTGACCTTTTTCACCGTGATGCTGGATCCCAATGAATCCAGTCGCATCTGTTGGGTCTCTGAATCGAACCGTCTGAACGCCATTGAGTTCGATGGTGATCAAGTCTTTGACACAGGTGATCACGTACCGATTCCAACCATTGCGATTGAGTGCGTTGGCGATACTTGGGTCAGCAAACGCGGCCTTTGACTCTTGCTCGTGTTCAAGAAATTGTTCTGGCGAACGACCTTCGGTGCTTGGCCAGATCCAGCCTCGACGAGCTTCATCGTAAAGTCCCCCCGACCAACGTCGATCCGAGCCATCACATTCGGCTTGGTAACCAAAGACTTTCTTTTTCGCGTTTTCATCAACGTGGCAGCGAAACATTACGCCGGAGTTAGCTTTGCCTTCTGGCAAGTGAATGTCGACGCTCAATCGGAAGTCGGAATACTTCTGTTCGGTGACCAAAAAGAATTTCTTATCAGCCAATAAGTGGATTTCACCATCAACCACTTTCGCTTCGCCGTGCGAGTACGGATTTCGCCATCCGGTTAAGTCGGTGCCATTGAATAGAGGCTTGTATCCACGACTTAACATCGCGTCGGATTCTGCTTTAATATCGTTGTCAAGCTGGGCAGTCTTGATCGAACCGAGCGCGTCGTCTTGCGAATGCCCTTTGGATTGGGCCTGGCAGAAACTAACGGCCAGAGCAACGGTTAGAAAAACGGAGAGTGTTCGAAGCGACATAATGTGATTCACGTTGTGTTGACAAACAAAATAAACAGAGCTGCGGCTAGAACTACAGCATTGCACAACTCAGAAAACCAGCCGCGCTAAATTTGGACTTCCATATCATCAACTTCCGCTTCGCGTCCCATCCAGATCGGAGCGGTAATAAGCCAGGCGATCGTGCCGACCAACGTGATCCACTTCATGGGTTCCAGTTCGATGATTCCAAAAAAGTTCAAACAGCTTGGAAGCACGGTGACGGCAAGTGCGATATAGGAAGCGATTTTTGCAATTGAATTCATGATGGTTTCCTGAATCGTTTTCGATGTTCCGCCAGACGACTTTCGGGTTACTTAGATGCGACTGACATTCCAACCTTTGAATTGTCTTGCGTGATTTTGCTCAGTACCAAGTAAATCACTCCACACGCGATCCAGCACGGAACAACTGCGTAGGCGGCAAAGATCCCCTGCCCAAAGATCAGATACAGACCAACTGCGACTGGCAAAAGCCAGCTAACCAAAACCGCGACGTTAATGCCTTGTCCTGTTTTCTCAGCGTACTCGTCTTGCATGCCGAACTTTTTAAGCAGCCAATAATCGACGAAGATCACCGCGCCCATCGGGCCAAGCACGGTTCCATACGTTCCCACGAATCCTAACAATTGATTGGATAGATTTGGGAAGACACCGGCAACTGTTGCCACAGCTCCCGCGACAAGTGTCATCACCGTTCGAGAGCTTTTTGGAAACACGCCTTGGAAGGCGAGCCCGGCGCGATAAATCGTTGGGTTAGCCGTTGTCCAGCCAGCGATCACGACACAAAGAATCCCCGTCCAGCCGAGAGCTCCCCAAGCAAGTGCTCCCGGATTGGCAGTGTGATCTTGTGAGAGTTTGATTTGAGCCGCAAGTAACAAGGCTGCACAAATCCAGGCCATGTAGTGCCCAAGGAACATGCCAATAGAAGGTGCCCATCCGGCGTTGGGGCTTTTGGCGAATCTAAAAATTGAAAGGTCAGCCATTCCAAAGTGCATCGCGCCATTGCACAACCATGCAAACACAACGATCTTCCAGAAACCAAATTTCTGTTCACCATCCTGCGCCTGAACAAATGCAATCGCGTCGCTCCACCATTTTCCTTCCGAGATGGTGCCCCAATCCGTTGCTCCCATTTGGGTCAGGGAAACGATTCCGCAGGCGGCAAAAATTCCGATCATCCATGGGGCCGCGATGTTCGCAAATCGAGCCACTGTTGTGTATCCAGCCGAGGCGACAATCGCGATTACGATTCCGACTAAAACCACCAGGCCAGTGAAGGAAGGCAAGCCAAGCCCAAACATTGCTTCAGGAACGGCGTAGTCAATCCCAAATGGAACACCAACCGCACTCGCCGAAACCGTAATCATTGCGCCTGCCAAAAAGCAAAACAGCACGCCGTTAACAACGTTGTAAAACTTGACCAGCGACCCACCGGCGATCCGTTCCAACTGATAATACAATGTCATTCGCTTGGCAATTGCGATTGGCGTCACCAAAAATCGCCAAGTCAAAACGGCGAGGATGTTTCCCAGCAACAGTCCAAGAATCAAATCCTGAAGACTGGCACCAGCGGCCAAAAATAGCGGCCCGATCATAAACTCGGTGCCGGCCGCATGCTCTCCGGCATACATTCCCCAGAATTTGCCTTGTCCCATCAACGCGTGATCGGGGACTGGCTCGCGTTCGAATTCGCTGCTGCCAGAATCTTGCTGTTCGTTACTCATGGAATCATTCCATTGTGATTTGACAAAGCTCTTCTAAACTGTTTCTGAGATGTCGCTTCGATTGGAGAGCACATCGCGTTCGTACTGCTTCACTTCTTGCATCCAATCGAGACCAACTGGGATCCCTTCTTTTAAGCAGTAGTAGGCCCAGACGGCGCCGTGCGGCATCGACTTGAGTTCTTCCATCATTGCCAAGCGACTGGTGTGATCGCCTTCAAGCTCAAGTTGTTGCAGTTTCTCGGTAGGCTCCAAAAGCGCGGACAGGAATGCCTTGGCCACGTTACGAGTTCCAATCACCCAAGCGGCAACCCGATTGATACTCGCATCGAAGAAGTCGAGACCGATGTGAACGCGATCAAGATAGTTACCACGAACGACTTCTTGGGCGATCGACATCAACTCGTCAGAATAAGTCACGACGTGGTCGCTGTCCCAGCGAACCCCCCGGCTAACATGGAGCAATAGCTGGGGGAGGTACATCATGACGCTGGAAATTTTGTCCGAGATGACTTCGGTTGGATGAAAGTGCCCGGCATCGAGGCACAATAATTTGTTCCGTGATAACGCGTAGCCCAGATAGAATTCGTGTGAGCCGACAACGTAGCTTTCAGATCCGATTCCAAAAAGTTTGCACTCTACAGAATCAAGATTTTGACGCGGGTCGATTGTTTGAGCAAAAATCTCATCGAGCGACATTGCAAGCCGTTCTCGAGGAGCACTCCGATTAGCAGGCGTGTCCTTGTATCCGTCAGGCACCCAGAAATTAGTGACACACGGAGTATCTAAAGACTGTCCCATCGCCGCGCCAATTTCTCGACACGCGATTCCATGCTCGATCCAGAACTTTCTAATACCAGGATCAGAGTGAGCCAAAGTGAATCCATCATTGGCCTTTTCGTGGGAGAAAAATGATGGGTTAAAATCAAGACCCGCGGTGTGGTGCTTTGCCCAATCAATCCAGCCTTGGAAATGCTCGGGGCCAATTTCGTTGCGATCTGTCGCGGTTGGAAATTCGCCGTAGATCGCATGTAGATTCAAACGGTGCTTGCCAGGAATTAGTGAAAGCGCCTTCTCTAAATCCATTCGCAGTTCGTCAATGCTTCTGGCCTTACCCGGATAGTTGCCAGTGACTGCGATCCCTCCACCTAATTCTTCAGCGTCGTGCTCAAAACCCGCGACGTCGTCGCCTTGCCAACAGTGAACGGAAATCGGAATCGATTTGATTGTCCGCAGAGCATTATCCACGTCTACGCCGATTGCAGCAAATTGCTCTTTGGCGATTTCAAACGCTTTTTCGATAGAAGCATCGCTAAGCGAATCGGTCATCAGAATTCCTTTAGTTGATTTTCAAGGTTGCAGACTTGCCAGAGGGTGAGGCAATTTCCATTTGCTGGATGCTTTCCCAGAAAATTTAAGACCCAAATAAAGCCTATCAAAGTCGATTTGGCTGTACACGAATAATAGTTGTCGTTTTGCGACAGGTTGCCTGTAAGTTGATTTTTCGGTTTGGTGAATCAATGCCAAATAAAAACGCTTCTTCATTCTTCAAACCCAATTCTCAGTGCGATTGAGACTTGATTCGAATTGTCACTTTCGCGTCTTGCTTTCTCGGTAGTCACCTGGCGTTATTCCGACCTCTCGGCGAAAAACTTTGCACAGGTTGGAGAGAGAACTGAAGCCGGCCGCATACGCAACGTACTTGATAGGAACATGCGTTTCGCAAAGTAATCGCTTGGCTCTTTGAATTCGGCAGGCAACTAACTCTTGAAGCAAAGTTCGTCCCAGGCTTTTCTTGAAGTGCCTTTCGAGTGTTCGCCTTGTGACGCCAACATGTTTGGCAATCATGTCGACTGATACCCGTTGGTGACTATTGTTCCAAATGACTCGAAGCGATTTGGAGACCAAGGGATCCCGAGTCCGATCAGAATCACCAACGTAATTTAGTGAATCATCCGCAGCCTGCGCTTGTTCAAGAGCACTGGCAATAATCGCCATGGCGCGAGCTGTTAGGATTGGGGCATCTTGTTCAGGATGCTTTACTGCAAAGTCGATAATGTCTCGGTATTGCTGGACCGTAACCTCGGGCTTGCGCAAAAGCGTAAGCGGTCGTTGAGAAGTAAATAGTCCGCGTTGGTGCCATTGAAACAGTAAGTCACCGCCAAGCGAAATCCAGTACTCGGTCCAGCCAGATTCTGGATTTGGACGGTAGCGATGCCAGACGTCAGGGAACAGCATGATGAAGGTGCCGCTCGACACTTGTTGCAATCCCGTTTCGCGAGATTCAAATTCGCCATTGCCAGCGGCGATAAAGACGAATTGAAATTCCGGCAGGATTCGTCCCGCCGACCAAGAGAAATCGTAAAGCTCGGGGTGGCTTTGCCGGGGGTAGTCCGCACCCTTGGGAACAACATCCATTCCGGCACCGGTCACATACAAACCGAGCCGAGAAACGATCTCGGGAACCGGAAGATAGGCAAATGTCGCGATGTCGGATTCCGTCATCCAATTAGCTCGATCAGGAATGATGGAGTGTTGAACTTGCAAGTGAATCTGCCTGATTTCGGCTAGATTCTGTAATGATAGTAACACGAAAGTGGTCACGAAACGCTTGGTAACGGATGTCGTTTTGCGACATTGAGAATTGAGTGCCGAAGGGAGATCCAATATTTCCAAGGAAGACTCAGCCGCAGTCGATCCGCTACTCGGCTCTGGGCTGCCAACCCGCTTGGGCAAGAGCAAGAGTGTCCATTGTTGTGATGACCATTTACAAAGCAACTACAACGAGTGTTTAGGGTGGAGAAGGTTTAGTATGTCCACTCACGCGGCCCTCACTTTCAAAGTTTTCCCTGCGCGGTTTGTTCGCCAGGGACAGCAAGTTGGCCTTTAACGCCGTAAGCGTAGAAGATGCCCGTCGGCAGGTGGAGCAGTGTGTGGATGTAGCATTGCTTGAGCAGATCGTGCGTACAGCTTTCCTGCTCCGCCTCGAAGAGAACGTTGTCGGTGACGACGATTGCAGCTCGGTCGTTGACTTTAAGCAGCGACTTGATGTGCTGTTGTTCGCGCTTTGTGAGCGGCAAGGCGCTAGCCGCCGGTTCGTCAATACCTACTTACCGCGATCCATCCGATCCTGAGCTTCCGAAATGTAAATTACCACTTGCTCCAAATCATGTTCCGTATCGACGAATTGAATATCGCCACCCTTCGTCCAAACCTTCTCGTTTTGAATCGGATTCTCACACCGCCTCAATACACGAGTTGCATTCGCTTTCAGTTCATCACGAACTCGCTTGATGCCATCTGCCGCTCGATGGTATTTGATTCCAGTCTTTGGAATAACAGTCGCAGCAACGTGAACATGATTTGATCGAACCGAAACCACGTGCAGTTCCCAACCACGAATCTGCGAGTGCTTACGAATGACACTCTCGACTGCTCTACGATGTTCTTCATCCAATAGAACCGCCTTTTCTTTCATCCGGCCTTTGCACCACTCCTCAAGTCTTGGCTGAGGCTGCAGTTCTCCCTTCTTCAAATGCTTCCAACCACGAGAATCACCCGGTAACCATGAACCGTATGCGGTCCATGTAATGAAGAGCGTAATCGGATCATTGAAATCGTTAGACATTTAGCCGTCGTACCGGAAGCAACGAACCGACGAACCGACGGCTAGCGCCTTGTCGCTCACTGGATTGGGCTGAAGAGCTGGACCGGATCAGCGG
>CAYMFZ010000196.1:0-8690 GCA_964389585.1 uncultured Pirellulaceae bacterium
CGATTGATTTGAACTCAGGTGAAATCAGCGGAACGTTGGACAATAGTGCTTCGCAAGGCGGACCACTGGGAGATGGAGTTTATCAAGTCACGGTAACCGCCAACGATGGCAATGGCGGCACGGTTGATCAGACTTTCACTTGGACGGTTGGTAACCCTGGTCCAGTTGCTGTTGATGATTCAAATACAACGGATGAAGAGACAAATGCAACTGGCAATGTGATTGTTGCAAGCGACAGTGATGTTGATGGTGACTCGATCACAGTCAATGCAGTTGATGGTACGACTGGAGATGTTGGATCGGCGGTTGCTGGTGACAATGGAGGTTTGTTTACGATCAACAGCGATGGATCTTACACGTTTGATCCAAGCGGTGAGTTTGAAGATCTTGCGGTTGGCGAATCTCGCGAAACTGAAGTCAGCTACACGATTACCGACAGCGAGGGCGGGTTTGCGACGGCGACTTTGACGATCTCCGTCACAGGGGTTAATGATACGCCGGTTAGTGCTGGGACGATTCCAGATCAAGCCAACGAAGATGCTGACTCGGGTGTTTCACTCGACGTATCGACTTACTTTAGCGACGTCGATGGTGATACGCTTGTTTTCAGCGCTGTTGATTTGCCGACTGGTTTGTCGATCAATTCAGCGACTGGTGAGATTACTGGAACGATCGATAATAGTGCCTCACAGGACGGTCCTTTCAACGTGATCGTGACCGCGACCGATCCAAGTGGTGAGGCAGTTTCGCTTGGATTCGATTGGGTTGTCACTAATCCTGGGCCAACGGCGATTGACAACTCGAACTTTGTGGCTGTTGAGGGGGCGACTACTGCCAATGGAAACGTGATTGTTGAAGACGATGGCTTGGGTGCTGACTTTGATATCGACGGCGATGAATTGTTGGTCAGTCAGGTCAATAGCGGAACTGGTGTTGTCGATGGAGTTACGGTTGGGAACTACGGCGAGATTCAAATCAACAGCGACGGATCTTATGAATACAACTTGGATGTTAATAATTCAGACGTCATCGCGTTGGGCGGAAGTGACACGCTGAGTGAGAGTTTTGACTACACCATCACGGATAACGAAGGCGGGAGCGCGACGGCAACTTTGACGATTCAGATTGGTGGATCGAACGACGCTCCAACTGTTGATTCTGCGATTCCGCCACAAACGAACTTGGATGCGGATGCCATCACTGTTTTGGACGTGTCGACTTACTTTAGTGACGCCGATGGGGACACATTGACTTACACTGTGACGGGTTTGCCAAGCGGTTTGTCACTTGATTTGAATTCCGGTGAAATTACTGGCTCGATCGACAATAGTGCTTCGCAAGGTGGTCCACTGGGCGATGGTGTTTACTCAGTAGTTGTTACTGCGAACGACGGAAATTTTGGGACGACTTCGACGACGTTCACTTGGACCGTCACGAATCCCGGACCGGCTGCGACGAATAACGTTGGAAGTGTTACCGAAGATTCGGCGACTGATAATGCTTCGGGCAATGTGATTTCGGATGATGATTTTGGAGTTGATTCCGATCCTGACGGCGACGAACTATCTGTCAGCATGTTTGACGGTTCTGTCACGAATGTAGGAATGTTGTTGGATGGTGACTATGGCCAGATTCAGTTGAATTCAAATGGAAACTATGTCTACACCGTCGACAATTCGAATGCAGATGTAAACTCGCTGGATGAACTCGAGACATTGAGCGAAGTCTTTACTTATACCGTCACGGACAACGAAGGGGGCGAATCTCAAGCGACGTTGACGATCACGATTCATGGTACCAATGACGCACCTGTCGTTGGTGGAACGATTTCAGCTCAAGAAAATCTTGACGCGGATGAAGTCGTAACGGTTGACGTAGCGTCAGTGTTCAGTGATCCGGATGGCGACACTTTGACCTATACGGCTGCGGGCTTGCCAGGCGGGTTGACGCTAAATTTGAACTCGGGCGAAATCACCGGAACGATTGATAATTCGGCTTCGCAAGGTGGACCGCTTTCTGATGGAGTTTACACCGTCGAAGTAACTGCCACGGATGACAATGGTGATACGGTTTCGACTACGTTTACTTGGAGCGTAGCGAATCCGGGACCGGTTGCAACAGACAACCAAAACTCAGTTGACGCGAATTCAGTCACCGATTCAACAGGCAATCTAATTCTCGATGATGACGGATCGGGCAGCGACTCTGATCCTGATGGAGATGCTTTGGATGTGATCGACGTCGCTGGCGGTGCTGTGGACAGTGTAACCAACGGCAACTACGGCGAGATCGTGATCAACGCTGATGGCAACTATGCTTATTCGGTTGACACGAACAACGCGGACGTAATCGCTCTGACCGGCGCTGAATCTTTGACGGAGACGTTTACCTATACGATAAGTGATGGCGAAGGCGGAACATCGACCGCGACTTTGATGATCACGATCAATGGCGTGAATGACACGCCAGTTGTCGGTGGAACGATCCTTGACCAATCGGATGATGATGCGACGTCGATTTCAACGCTCGATGTGACTTCGGCGTTTAGTGATCCCGATGGCGATACGTTGACTTACACGGCGACTGGCTTGCCAAGCGGTTTGTCGCTTGATCTCGATTCAGGTGAAGTCACTGGCACGATCGACAACTCGGCTTCTCAGGGTGGACCATTGTCTGATGGTGTTTATTCTGTTGAAGTTACTGCGACCGACGGTGATGGGGCGATGGTTTCGACAACGTTTACTTGGACGGTTGGGAATCCTGGTCCCGATGCTGTTGATGATGCTGATTCGACAACCGAATCTGGAAGTGCATCCGGAAATGTAATTTCGAACGTTGCTGGAGCTGATTCGGATATTGATGGCGATACGATTACCGTCAATGAAGTCAATAGTTTGTCGACTTTGGTTGGTGTGTCGATCCCTGGCGACAATGGCGGTCTGTTTACAATCGAGTCAAATGGTTCTTACAGTTTCAGCACCAATGGTGAGTTTGAAGATCTAGCGGCCGGAGAGTCAACGACGACAAGCGTGACTTACACGATCACGGATAGCGAAGGCGGAACGGACACGGCGACGCTTGAGATCACGATCAATGGTGAGAATGATGATCCAACGCAAAATGGTTCCATTGCGGACCAGTCTGATTTGGATGCTGATACGGTCGCGCCTGTTGATGCGAGTGCTTTCTTTGATGATGTCGATGGCAGCGATGTGTTGACTTACTCGGTCAGTGGTTTGCCAGCCGGTTTGTCGATTGATTTGAACTCGGGAGAGATCACGGGCACGTTGGACAATAGTGCTTCTCAAGGCGGTCCTTTGAATGACGGCGTCTATCAAGTCACGGTTACGGCCGATGATGGCAATGGCGGCACGGTTGATCAGACTTTCACTTGGACAGTCGGTAACCCTGGCCCAATCGCTGTTGACGATGCGAACACGACTGATGAAGAGACGAATGTGACTGGCAATGTGATTGTGTCTAGCGACAGCGATATTGATGGTGACGCAATCACAGTCAACGCAGTCGGTGGTGAGGCAGCAGACGTTGGCTCAGCCATTGCTGGCGACAACGGTGGTTTGTTCACGATCAACAGCGATGGTTCTTATACGTTCGATCCAAACGGGGAGTTTGAAGATCTGGCGGTTGGAGACTCTCGCGACACTGAAATAACTTACACGATTACTGATAGCGAAGGCGGTTTTGCGACTGCGACTTTGACGATTACGGTCGACGGCGTCAATGATTCTCCGCTGACCAACGGCTCGATTCCTGATCAAGATGATATTGATGGAGACTCAGTCGTCGGGTTCGACGTTTCGACTTTCTTCAATGACATTGATGGCGATACGCTTGCGTTTAACGCAGTTGACTTGCCGACAGGTTTGTCGATTAGCCCGGCTGGTGAGATTTCAGGAACGATTGACAATAGTGCTTCGCAAGACGGTCCATTCAACGTGATTGTGACTGCGACGGATCCAAGCGGTGCAACCGTGGCGTTGGCGTTTGACTGGACGGTTACTAATCCTGGTCCTGTTGCGACAGACAACAGCAACGAAGTTGAAGCAGATGCAACAACCGATTCGACAGGAAACTTGCTGGGCGATGACGATGGTGCTGGGACGGATTCTGATCCTGATGGCGATACGATTGGTGTCAGCCAGATCAATGGCGGCGTTGGAACGGTTGGTAACACGACTGCGGGCACTTATGGCGAAATCGTGATTGATGCCAATGGCGACTATGCCTACACGGTTGATACGAACAACGCTGACGTTGTTGCCTTGACCGGTACGGAATCGCTGGCAGAAACTTTCACTTATACCATTAGCGATGGCGAAGGCGGGACGTCGACAGCGACTTTGACGATCACAATCAACGGTGTGAACGATACGCCAGTTGTGGGTGGCACGATCCTTGATCAATCGGATGATGACGCGACCACGATTGCTACGCTTGATGTGACTTCGGCGTTTAGTGATCCTGATGGCGATACACTGACGTATACGGCGATTGGTTTGCCTGATGGATTGTCGCTCGATTTGGACTCGGGTGAAGTGACTGGCATGATCGACAATAGTGCGTCGCAAGGCGGTCCACTTTCTGATGGCGTTTATTCTGTTGAAGTTACTGCGACCGACGGTGAAGGTGCGACAGTTTCGACGACTTTCACATGGACGGTTGGAAATCCTGGTCCTGAAGCCAATGATGATCAAGCTTTTGTTGCGGTAAATGGAGCGACTACGGCAACTGGCAATGTTATCGACAATGGAGGTGGAACTGGAACGGACTTTGATGTCGATGGTGATTCTCTGATTGTTGTCGAGGTCGAGGGAAGTGCTGGAAACATTGATGCCACGACGGTTGGTAGCTATGGCGAGATCGTGATCCAAAGCAATGGAAGCTATACTTACGATTTGGATACTGCTAATCCTGATGTGGTTGGGCTGAGTTCGAGTGATTCCCTAACGGAGACTTTCACTTATCAAATCTCGGACAACGAAGGTGGGACTTCGACTGCGATGCTGACGATCACGATCAATGGTTCGAACGATGCTCCTGTTGTTGATGGCATCATCGCCCCTCAATCCAATTTGGATGATGAAACGATTACAGCCGTCGATGTGACTTCAGCGTTCAGTGATCCTGATGGCGATACGTTGACCTATACGGCGAGTGGATTGCCGGCAGGATTGACGCTTGATTTGAACAGCGGCGAAATCACTGGCACGCTTGATAACAGCGCTTCGATAGGTGGATTGCTCGGAGACGGTGTTTACTCCGTCGAAGTCACTGCGGACGACGGAAATGGCGAGACGGTTACAACTACGTTTAGCTGGACCGTTTCTAATCCTGGTCCTGTTGCGAATGATAATACAGGTGAGGTTTCTGAAGACGGGTCGTTGTCAGACTCTGGCAACGTGATTGCGGACGACGATGGGTTTGGAGTTGATAGCGACGTCGATGGCGATGACTTAAGTGTTAGCTCAGTGAATGGCTCGACGGCCAGCGTTGGCGTGATTGTCAACGGAACTTATGGCGAGATCGTTCTCGGAAGCAACGGCATTTACACTTATTCGCTTGATAACAACAACGCCGCGGTTAACGGGCTTGATGATGGAGAAGTTTTGACCGACACGTTCGACTATACGTTGAGCGATGGCGAAGGCGGATTCTCAACGGCTCAGATTGAAATCACGATTACGGGATCTAACGATGCTCCGGATGCAAATACGATTACAGACCAAGTCAACGAAGACGCGGATTCGCTTGTGCTCGACGTATCTCCATTCTTCAGCGACGTTGAAGGGGACGCGTTGACCTATGTGGCAAGTGGCTTGCCAGGCGGGTTGATGATCGACTTGAGCTCTGGAGAAATTTCCGGAACGATTGAATCAAGTGCTTCCCAAGGCGGACCACTAGGCGATGGCGTCTACACGGTTGAAGTCACTGCGATTGATGATGATGGTGAGTCGGTCACAACTCAATTCAGTTGGACCGTCTCAAATCCAGGCCCAATTGCTGGCAACGATAGCTTTACCACGGATGAAGACACAACGGTTTCGGGCTCGGTTGATGGCAATGACTCGGATTCAGACGACGACGAGTTGAGTTATGCAATTGCAAGTGATCCAAGTAACGGCGAAGTCACGGTTAATGCTGACGGAACGTTTAGCTACACGCCAGACGAGAACTTCTTTGGATCTGACTCGTTCGAGTACACCGTCACCGACGCGGATGGAGCGACGGCAACGGCGACTGTTGAAATCACCATTGATGCCGTCAATGACCGTCCGGACGTAGACTCGCCAATTCTTGATCAGGCGAATTTCGATTCGGAAGCGATCAGCATCAACGTTGCTTCGAATTTCAGCGATGTTGAAGGCGGACTGACTTTCGCAGCTACCGATTTGCCGACAGGACTAACGATGGATTCGGCTGGCAACATCACTGGAACGATCGACTCAAGTGCTTCTCAAGACGGACCGGATGGTGATGGTGTCTTTACCGTTGTCGTGACGGCGACCGATCCAGATGGTTTGGAAGTGACTGACACTTTCACATGGACGATTGAAAATGTCGCGCCAAATGCAGATGATGATTCGTTTACGACTGATGAAGACACAACGCTGTTTGGTTCCGTTGCAGCAAACGACAATGATCCTGATGGCGATTCTTTGACGTTTGGATTGTTGTCGAACGGTCCGTTCCATGGAACATTGATACTTAATCCAAACGATGGATCATTCGAATATCAGCCGGATGCCGATTTCCATGGCACCGATACATTCGGATATCAAATTACTGACGCTGACGGAGCGACCACGACCGCGATTGTTGAGATCGTTGTTGAGCCAGTCAATGACGCACCGGAAGTCGACAATCCAGTCGCGGATCAAGCTTCGCTGGACAGTGATGCTGTTCTACTTGATGTCTCAGGAGTGTTTACTGATGTTGAGCTGAACGAGCTAAGCTATTCGGCAACTGGATTGCCAACCGGACTTTCAATTGATCCTGATTCTGGCGAAATCTCGGGGACGATTGACTCAAGTGCGTCGCAGGGTGGACCGCTTGGCGACGGAAACTACGTGGTCGTGATTACGGCTGACGATGGTACTGATACTGCCTCAGATACTTTTACGTGGAGTGTAAGTAATCCGGGTCCTACGGCTCTCGATGATTCCTATTCGACGGATGAGGATACGGCCGTCACTGGAAACATCTCTGACAACGATTCAGATGTCGATGGCGATACAAGCCAGTTCACAACCGTAACTGAGCCAAACAACGGCACTTTGGATTGGAATACAAACGGTACGTTTACATTTACTCCTGATGCTGATTTCACGGGAACCGTTTCGTTTGTCTACGAAATGACAGATGCAGACGGTGCAACGACGACGGCGAATGTTGAAATTGTCGTTAACCCAGTGAATGATGCTCCAGTTGCTGAGGACGATTTTGACACAACCGAAGAAGACACGTCAGTTACCATCGACGTATTGGATAACGATTCCGATTTGGATGACTCGGTGTTAACTGTTGCGATCACGACGCCTCCAGAGCACGGAACGGTGGAAGTCAATTCGGATGGAACTGTTACCTATACCCCAGATGACGAGTACAACGGTCCGGATTCATTTGAGTACGAAGTTTGTGATCCATCAGGTGCTTGTGATCGGGCCGTGGTTTCGATTGACGTGACTCCCGTCAATGACCTTCCGGTCGCTGTCGTCGATGTATTCACGACAGAAGAAGACACGCCGATGATGGGGACTGTCGCGGACAACGATTTCGACGTCGATGGTGACGAGTTGACTTTCAATTTACTCTCGCCGCCTGGAACGCATGCGTTTTCATTCAATGATGATGGCTCATTTACGTTTATTCCAAATGAAGACTTTGTTGGCAGTGTGACTTTCGAGTACGAAGTTTGCGATGAGTTTGGTGGTTGCGCTACCGCAACAGCTACGATCAACGTGACTCCGGTTAATGATGGCCCAACAGCATTGGATGATGGCGGTACGACGGACGAAGATTCGACTGTGAGGATCAATTTGCTGGGCAACGACAGCGACCCAGAAGACGATACGCTTGTGGTGACTGAGATTAATGGCCAACCAATGAAGCCTGGCGATCAGATTGTCTTGCCTTCTGGTGCGATTGTGACTTTGAATGCGGATGGCACTGCGACTTATGATCCAAACGGCGAGTACGACGATCTTTTGACGGGGCAATCTGCGTTGGATACTTTCGTTTACACCATTTCCGATGGTAATGGCGGAACATCTGAAGCCGAAACGGTTGTGATGATCAACGGTGAGAATGATGTGCCGGTTGCGGGAGACGACTTTGTTCGTACGCCGCTTGACACTCCTGTGGTTGTCAATGTGTTGGACAACGATAGCGATCCGGACTCGGATGATTTGGCGGTTGTCTTGTTGAATCAGCCTTGGTCAGGCACGGCGATTGTGAATTCAGATGGAACGATTCTGTACACGCCGGATCCAGGATTTGAAGGGTCAGTAACGATTCATTACCTTGTTGAGGACCCTGAAGGTGGAACAGATGAGGCGACGCTTACCATTGAGGTGGAGCCGCCATTCCAATTCGATTCGTTTACGAATTTCGCTGATTCGCCGATGGCAAAGTGGATTGCGGGAGCTCCTGCTCAACCGGCAAGTCGGATG
>CAYMFZ010000196.1:8700-9212 GCA_964389585.1 uncultured Pirellulaceae bacterium
AGATTTTCACGCTTGCTCCTGAGCCGATCTTTAGTGGATACGCTCGGCCGGGAACGCAAATTATTGGAAAGATCTATGATTCATCTGGCGCGTTGGTCGGTGAAGCTTCAGCCAATACTGACCCGGGTGGTAATTGGATGATGCAATTCCATAGTGCGAAGGGGCATGACTTTTATCGGATCGAGTTTGAGCAAGTCTCGGCAGGTGCGGCTGATGTTTACGGCTATCTTGGCATGAATCCGGGGGATAACTCGTATCAGTCAATGGAGCCGATGACGGCTTATGATCGACCTTTGTCGGTTGAGAATGCGATGCGGACTTCGGATGATGCGTTGAGTGATTCGCATCGGCAGAATAATAATCCAAATGGGTTTGGAAGTTAGGGAATGGAGATTTCAAATTAGAAATTAGAAATTAGAAATTAGAAATTAGAGATTAGAGATTTGAGATTTGAGATTTGAGATTGGAGATTTGAGATTGGAGATTGGAGATTTGAGATTAGAGATTAGAGA
>CAYMFZ010000197.1:0-5346 GCA_964389585.1 uncultured Pirellulaceae bacterium
ATACAGGGTGGTTCCGATTCGGATCTGTCAAAGAAGGCACTTACAAGGCGGCCGCTAAACTCGTTCAAGGTGGCGCCGTGCCTTCGAAAATCTACGGAGACTTGTACGAACGCGAGACCGTCGGGCGAGTCCGATTGCGCGGTACTGTTCTCGCGCGGCTTCAAACAGAACTTGATGGTCGATTGGCACATACGTACATCATGCCAGACGACTATGCGAACACTGGAGCTCAGCCTACTGATACCGAAGATCTCATCAATCTCGCCTTGGAAATTGACGGAACTGTTTTTGCTGTGATCATGGTTGGCCAAGTCGATGGCGGTTTCAAAATGAGTTTCCGCAGCCGATGTGGATCACCTGCTAACGAAGTCGCTCAGGAGTTTGGCGGCGGCGGACACAAGGCCGCAGCCGGAGCGTTCATTGACAGCAATGATTTCGAAGCCGTTCAAACTCAGGTCTTAACGCATGTTCGGAGCGTCTTGGGGGCGGAATTCAGCAAGATATGAGAAGAGCCAATCTAAATCGGTTCAAGTTCGCCTCGCGAGTTCACTCGATCTTTTTGCCTTCTAGTTTGTTGTCGCCTTGCTCCAAGACGATTCCGGTAACTTTTCCATCTTCAGATTTCAGAAACTCTACATTGGCTTTAACCGAAGCCACATGAAATTTGGTTTCGGAAATTGGATCAAGCACCTCTTTTGATTGTCCTGCAGGCTGGCCCATAAGTTGGCCATTTTCTAGCGTGATGGTGAGGACAAGCCCCTGAACTTCATATTTTCCAACACAAGGTTGGAGTTTCGAGGCGTCAATCTTGAGGGTCGTCCCTTCGATTTTTTTGATCGCAAGAATTCCTCCTTCACTCGCTGGGTTGAGTTTGACGGACTTTTTGTAATTGATGAGTGCCAAATCCTTCTGCCCATTTGCAAGATACGCTTCTCCTAAACTGTCATAAGGATTGAACGCCTCAGGAAACACTTCGACGTTAAACTTGAATATTTCGATCGCGTCATCAAGTTTTTCGAGCGTCATCATGTGATAGCCCAACTCGTTTAGTGCTTCTTCATTTTCGAAATCATACTTCGTTGGCTCATTGGTTTTCAGCGTTCGGTAGAGCTTGATCGCAGCCGCCCCGCCCTGCGTAGTCGCAATGTTGATCAAGGCTTCTGTAAGAGATTTCTTGGGTGCTTCAAAACTTTGATCGTTGAGGATCCTGAGAATCGTTTCGGTAATATCGGGGTGGTGTCGTCCCAGCGACACGTTGTCCAGCAAGATGATGCAATGATCTTGGTCGACGGCCCGAGAGAAGAGGCAGTTAAAACCATTGATTCCACCTCCATGCTGCGTCACTTTGGTCGTCTCTTCGGCTTTGCCTGTTTTCTGGTCTTCGATCACAAATCCGTAGCCGTAATCGCCCTTTTCAGGCGTGAACATCAACTCTTTGCTCGTCGAAGACAGAACATCGTTTCCGTATAAAGCGCGATCCCATTTCAAAAGATCATCAACGGTCGAGTACATAGACCCGGCCGAATAAGGAATTCCCATGTCGACATAGGAAGCGTTCTCGTAGCCATTCGTCGTTTTCTCGTAACCTTGAGCGCGATGTTTCAAGATTGTTGACGTCACATCGAATCCAGAATCTGACATCCCAACAGGATCAAGAATTCGAGTTTTTAAAACTTCCGCGTATGACTTGCCTGTGACTTTTTCGATAATCACACCCAGCAAGTGATAGCCCGAGTTGTTGTAGGAAAACTGTGAGCCTGGCTCGAATTGCAAATCGCCACTCACAAACTTCAAAACGAATTCACCTAGTTCATAGGAGTCGCGGCTGAACTCGGCGAAAAACTCAGGGGTGGTGTAACTGGGGATACCCGACGTGTGGTTAAGCAATTGGTGGACAGTAACCTTGTCCCCAGTTTCCTTACGATAGTCAGGTAGATAAGTGGTGATCGGTTGGTCAAGTTTTACTTTGCCTTCTTCAACCAATTGCAAAATCAGCGCCGCTGTAAATTGCTTCGTGACTGATCCGATGCGGAACTTCGTAATAGGACTGTTGGGAATTTCCCATTCCATATTGGCCAACCCGAATCCTTGTCGAACAATTACGTTTCCTTTGTCGGCGACCAATACCGTTCCATTGAACTGACCATATTCGTGGTAAGTCTCAAGCAACTTCACAATTGTTGATGCGTGAGTCGAATTGTTGACGTCTTGAAGATTTTCTGTCGTTGCGAGATCTTGGGCTGTTAGTTGGGTTGGAGCCGTGAGAAGGCTAACAGCCAACAAGAGTAAAAGTTTACGTGTGAAAATCACTTAGGCCTCGAGTTCGAAAGTTAGTTCAAAAAAATCATAAGAGGTGTTCGGCGTCCATTGGATCATATTCGCGAATTACAACAAAATTTTCAAATAACTTTTCTGTAAGAAGCCCGAGCAATCCTTGGTGGTTCTTGTATATCCAACTAAAAAAACGCGCGAGAATCGAGTAGAGTTTAGGATCTTGCCGAAAGATTGCCCGTGACGGTAGATTGACAGTAACGGAACAATTCGTGAACTAACCGAGAGTAGAAGCTTTTATTCATGCCACTTGCCATTCGTTGTCAAAACTTGGTTAAGACGTATCCTGGCAAACCGCCTGTTGAAGCGGTCCGAGGAATTGATTTCCAAGTCAACGTCGGAGAATGTTATGGAGTGCTTGGCCCCAACGGCGCTGGGAAAACGACAACCATTGAGATCTTGGAAGGGCTTTTGGTGCCAACGTCTGGCGAAGCAGAAGTTCTCGGGATGAATTGGGCTCGCGATGCCATCGCGATTCGCGAGCGGATTGGTGTTTCGCTTCAGGAAACGCAATTGAGTGATCGACTGAGCGTGCGTGAGACGTTGGAATTGTTTCGCAGTTTCTATTCAAACGGAATTGATCCGATCGAAGCGATGGCGCGGGTTTCGCTTGAGGAAAAATCAAAAGCCTGGATCAAGACGCTTTCGGGTGGTCAGAAGCAACGTTTGGCGGTTGCCACAGCACTCGTTGGCGATCCGGAATTGATCTTTCTTGATGAACCCACCACAGGGCTTGACCCATCAAGCCGTCGACAGCTTTGGGAAATAATCGAGACATTCAAAAGTCAGGGCAAGACTGTTCTCTTGACAACACATTACATGGAAGAGGCCGAACGACTATGCGACCGCGTCGCAATTTTTGACTCGGGAAAGATTATTGCCGAAGGAACACCGAGTGAGTTGATCCGATCCATCGGAGCTGAGCACGTGATCGAGTTCTCAATCGATACCGGCCACGAGCACTTTGATGAAACGTTGATCAAAGGCATTCCAACCGTCGATCAGATTGAAAAAACAGAATCGGCCTTCAAAGTAACCGTTGGCCAACCTCATCTTGTTTTACCCGAGTTGATCCAAGGTTTGGCTGCACAGCAAATTGCGCTCTCGAGTTTGACAACACGACACGCCAGTCTCGAAGACGTTTTTGTTAGCTTGACTGGTCGGCACTTGGTCGAGGACGAAAACTAAAACGATGAAGACTCGTCATCCAATTATTGCAATTACGCTTGCTCGTTTGCGGGAGTTTGTGCGTCGGCCAGAAGCTGTTTTCTGGGTTTATTTTTTCCCCGTGCTGATGGTTGTTGTTCTAGGAATCGCGTTTAGGAACAAACCGGTTGAGTCTTTCGTCGTTGATGTCTTGGAGGGGCCGCTGGCAGGTTCGATCGTTGAAAAGCTGGAGGCGGAACCGCTGATCAAGGCAACAATTGTTGCAGAAGGCGACACCGTTGATCGGCTCAAGACCAGCAAAACGACCATGCTGATCAAGGCGGTCGGTAGTACGCTTGAACAAGTCGAGTACAAGTTCGACCCCGTTCGCCCAGGCAGCTTAGCCGCTCGTAATCTCGTTGATCGTCAGCTTCAAACATCGCTTGGGCGTAAGGATGTTATTGCAGCAACCGATGTCGAATTCAGCGAGCCTGGCAATAGCTATGTCGATTTTTTGGTGCCAGGATTGTTGGCGATGGGATTGATGGGTGGCGGGCTATGGGGTGTTGGTTTTGCGATCGTTGATTTGCGAATTCGAAAACTATTGAAACGCTTTATGGCCACGCCGATGCGACGATCGCACTTCTTGATGGCGATGATGGCAAGTCGGTTGGTGTTTATGATTCCGCAAATCGTCTTGCTGTTACTGTTCTCCTACCTTCTGTTCGGTGTCGTCATCCATGGAAGCTGGTTGTCGATCCTGTTTGTGGTGATGCTGGGAGCGATTGAGTTTGCGGCGATTGGGCTGTTGGTTGCATCTCGCGCGAAAACGTTGGAGACGGCTTCGGGTTTGATGAATCTTGTGATGCTGCCAATGTGGACGTTGAGTGGGATCTTCTTTTCGTACGAACGCTTTCCTGAAATTGTCCAACCCATCATCAAACTGTTGCCCTTGACGCCAGTCATCGATGCGTTGCGAGCGCTGATGATGGATGGAAAGTCGATCACAACTCTCTTTCCAGAAATCGGCGTGATGGTTCTTTGGAGCGTAATTCCATTCGCTATCGCGTTGGCGATGTTTCGTTGGAACGATTGAACTAAAGTCTGTCTGTGTACCTTGGTAGCCACTGATTTCGTAGGAACTCGAACAATTGCTGCATTCAGTCAGCGGCTGCGGTTGCGGCGTTAGTACTGACTTGTTCTTTCATTTCTTTTTGAAACGAACCATCTGCAATTCGCCAAACGAACGCCCAGTGAAACGATTCGTGCGGCCCCCAGACTTTGGTAATGAGTACCGGCCACTCGAACGTGTTGAGCAAAGCACCGATCGAATAGAAAAGGCCTCCGCCCAGAATGGGGCCAACGGCTCGCCAGCGATAACGACTCCAAAGCAGCCAAGAAGAAAACAATCCGATCCAACCCATGAGGAGAAAGATCCCATCGCCTACGTAAGAAGGGATGCTGTGGAAAAAGATCGTTCGAAGCGTCACACCTACGATCCCGATCGTCCAAATCAGCGCGATAACTGACCAACGCCGCCAACCCGTGAAAAGTATCCCGTGAATGACGGTGAAAGTGCTGGCGATCATCACGAAAATCGCCGCAACATCAAGCCGAAGCATTACCGCGCGCGTGGTGCTACCGACTGCCATCATGTGAAAGACAAAACTCATTGATAACAGAAACAAGGCCGCGGCACAGAACTCAAACGAAAACCAGAAAGTTAAACGTGTTCGCCAAGCGCCAGCCAACAATGGAATACTCAGAATGAAAAAGGCAACGAGCCCAATCAGATGAGAAAGGCTGCTCATCGGGTCATTGAACCCGCCAATTGAATACCATTCATCCATGAATTGAGTTGTCCACTAT
>CAYMFZ010000197.1:5356-9205 GCA_964389585.1 uncultured Pirellulaceae bacterium
GACTTTAGATAGCCCAGCAAATCCAAAATGTCTTCCTTCGTCAATGTATCCAATAAGCCAGGTGGCATCATGGATATCTTTGAAGGCTTCATCTCTTCGATGTCTTTGACTTTGATGTTAGTGAAATTTCCAGGGTCAATCATGTCTTTTTGAATCATGTAGTTTTCACCATTGAGATTGGCAACACGACCAACAATCATTTCTCCATCAATCATTTGCAAGATCGTCGCCTCATACTGATCGGAGATTTCCTTACTTGGATCAATGATTGTCTCTAGCAAATCCTTCGTGCTGAAGCGATGGCCAGCCGGTGTTAAATCAGGCCCAACAATGCCCCCCTGCCCTTCCAAGCGATGGCACCGATAGCAGCTTGCCAGAGCAAAAAGGTTTTTTCCATTCTCAAGATTGCGGTTTTCGAAAGCGGACTCGTCGATCGGCATGAGGTCGTCCATTGTCCATTTTTTGACAACGTCGCGCGCCTTCAAATCGGCATAAGGATCATTCGTCTCAGGTTGCTTGGATAATACGTCGGCCAACATTTTTTTCTCGTCGATTGATAAACCATTGACGGCGTGTTTTCGGATGTTCTGAATGTAACCGCCAAAGGAATTTCCACCTTTTGACTTGACCGCATCCAAAAACCATTGGAAATACTGTTCTCGCAATTCACCCGTCCAACCGGCTTTCGCATCGCTCAACATCATGGCGTAAGCGATTTGCGATTCTTGAGGACTGGGTGTCAGAAGTAGTTTGACAATTCTTCCTGTGACTTCCGAGCCAGAAGCAACAAGTAATTTCCCCAACTCCAAGTCGATGGTTTCGTTTCCAGTTGGGAAATGGGGCGAGAGTTTTTTAATGGATTCCAAAGTCTTCTCGGTGGGCGTCCCAAGCCTCGTAAGAATCAAACCATAGTCACGTATCAGGTGAAGCTGTTGTTCGGTTGAAAGCTTGCTCCATTGAAGATTGTCCAAGCGATTGACGATGTCGACTTGGTTTGACTCGCCTCCAACTCGGGCAACCGCCATCATCATTTCAAGCGTCTGTTGCGTATTGAGTTCGGACTGAAAAGCGATTTTGGTTACTTCATCGACAGGCTGATGCTCGACAGCAGTTCTTGCGGCGTACCGAATCGAACGATCCTCGTGACCAAGATTGTCTGCAACCATTGACCAGTCGATCTTTACGCCTGGTAGATGAAATGACTCAAGCTTTTTACGAATCGCGATTGTGGGGTCCGCTGCGGGATAAGTCGCAGGATCGGTTGATTCGCCACCCGTATAACTCACGCGATACAACGCTGACTGCGAACGGCGACCACCTATTAAAAAGTACATCGCGCCATCGGTTTTATTGACAACCAGATCAGTGACCGGAAGCGCCGGTGCCGAGCAGAATTTTTCCTTGGTTGCTGTGAACGTTGCTCCGTTGGGTTCCATTCGAACTGCGTAGATCATTCCATAGCTCCAGTCAGCGATGAATAGAGCATTTTGATAGCTGGCAGGAAATTTGGCACCCGTTCCAAACACGATTCCGGTTGGACTACCTGGTCCAATGTTGATCACCGGCGAAACACTATCCGCAAAATGCTCTGGCCACTTTCCTGATCCATGCCGCCATCCAAACTCTGCGCCGCTGACAACATGGCAAACACGCGTCGGACGATACCAAGGCAAATTGACATCCCATTCCATATCGGCATCGTAAGTAAATAGCTCACCGTTGGGATCAAAAGCGATATCGTATTCATTTCGAAAACCCATTGCGACGAGTTCGAATGACTTGCCATCTGGGTCGGTTTTGCAAACCCACCCGCCGGGTGCTAGTCTTCCCGCAGCGTGTCCCCGAGCGTCAGGCAGCCGAGTCAAGACTTGGTCTTCCTTCCAAATCATCGGAACGCGAGAAGTTTCAGGCTTGGGAAGTTTCGTTGCATTGCCCGCGCAAATGTAAAGCGATTTTTTGTCTGGGCTGAGAATCACAGCATGAGGACCGTGTTCAGACTTTCCGTCAAACTCCCTCAGCAGTTCTACGTTGTCGTACTTGTCGTCAGCATTCGTGTCACGCACGCGATACAAACCGGCCGGCATATTCTGCTGCTTGAGGCCATATGAGACAACGTACAAGCTGTCGAAAGCACACAACAAGCCTTGGGCGAAACCGATGCTCAATTCGATTTCCTCCACCGAAGCTCCATCAGCAGTCGGTGAGATTCGATAAAGTTTTCCGTATTGATCCGAAGCGATCAAACGACCTTGCGGGTCAGTCGTGATCGAAACCCAGGAACCTTGCTCCGTTGGGACGCTGTACAATAACTCCGCTTTGAAACCGTCAGGTAGCTTCAATGAATCAGCCGGAGCGGCTTGTCCGTACGTAGATTGAGAATTCAAAAGCAGCAGGCAAACAAAGGCCAAAATAGCGCTAACCGACGTTCTTAAAAAAGTTCTGTTCATGGATTCGACCTGAGTGCCATTGAAGTAAATCGACGTTACGTGTGAGAATAGTAGTTTGAATCAGAAAGGAACCGATGTCCACCGCGCAACAAAAAACGCTTGAAGATTTTATCCAACTACAAAATCGAAATGCAATGGTTCACGCGATTCGTGCCATCGTTGAACTCGGCGTGATTGATGCGTTAAAAAACGGTCAGCGAACTGCTGCACAATTGGCGGAGGAGCTAAAAGTCTACCCAGAAGCTTTGACGCGACTGCTGGACGTCGTGATTGGATCAGAATTGATCGAAAAGTACGGTGAAGACTACGCGCTTTCCTCCGTGGCTCGATTGATCCCTGAGCGGTTTTACGATTTTGGCGATGAGCACTGGCAGCATTTGGCCCTTCATGTGCGGACAGGAGCACCTTTGCCGATTTGCGATGAGATTCCGCTTGTCGATGACGACTACTTCGCAAACAAAGCCGGAGAAGAATGGACGCTGACGCCAACGGCGCTAATGGCCGCGCAAGTTTTGGATATGGGAAAGACGCGACGAGCGATGCGGCTGTTGGAAATTGGCTGCGGCTCTGGTGTGTTCGGCGCGACGTTGGCCCATTTAGATCCAGATGGCGTGATCAGCTTGCTCGACAATACGATTGGCATCGCGCGGGCTCGGCAGACGGTCGCGAGTGTTGGACTCGATCACAAAGCGACGTTTATTGAAACTGACTCGATTGATGATTTAGATTCGGTTTCTGAGTTGGACGGCGAGTCTTACGATCTGGTTTTGATAGCAGGCTTGATTCATCGGATGACAACCGGCGAATGCGATCGACTTTTTCGCCAGATCCACCGTTTGGTCAAACCAGATCGCGAATTGGTGATCATCGACATCTTTCCTGGACAAGAAGAAGGCGAGGTTCAGCGTTCGATCTTTGAGTTGGAGCTTAACTTGCGAACTTCTCGTGGTCGTCTGCACAATCCCAGGAATTTAGAATCGAGTCTCAAGGAAGCGGGCTTCGGGCAGATTCAGTTCGCTCATCTAAGTGCGCTACCGAACTACTGGGGCCTGATCCTGGCTCAAAAGTAGGACGCCAAAATTTGCGGCGATTGAGCAGCGAAAGCAATTCGTTGATCAAATAAGTTCCAGCAGGTAGTTTTGCTCAATGGCCGCATCGAATTTTGATTCAGTTTTGGCAGTGCAAGTCAGATAACTCAGTCTCAACCGATCTTCCGAGTTCAGAAAATTATCCGATTCAATACGGCCTAATAACTGATTCATTTCGCTGGTTAAGGGGCCGTTCTTGCTGTCGTGTACAGCGAGTTTGAAATTTAGCTTGTCGGCTGAGTTGAGCAGTTTTGAATGGAGAAAAATACTAGAGGACATTTCAAAACCTAAAATCGTGCGATCATCGTAGTGGG
>CAYMFZ010000198.1:0-9196 GCA_964389585.1 uncultured Pirellulaceae bacterium
CCACGGACTTGCGTCCGTGGCTATCACCTGCCATGCCTGTCGGCATTCAGACGAAGGGCCAGCAACGTTTCAGGGCTGTGATTGAACGTGGTTGGAGCGTGAACAAGAGTAAGATTAGGATTAAGAAATCGCTGACGCGTTGGCTGATTGCTTTATGAGATTTCGATGACTCGGTTGGCTAAGACATCCATCTTTGGGATCACACCCAACCCCGGTTCTGTCGACGCTGCCAGTCGGCCTTCATTTCTTTGCGGCGCTCCGTCGGCAATGCTAACCGTCACATAACTATTGAAATCAGTCGAACTAAAAAGGGATTCAGTTGGCGTACTGTGTGCGAGGGATGCAATTGCTGCAGTCACGATGTCGCCACCCCAACTGTCTTCGACGGTCATCGCGACGCCAAGCGAAACACATAAGTCTCGCGCTAGTTTGGCTTTTGTCAGTCCGCCAAACTTACTGATCTTGATATTCACCACGTCCATCGCTTGATCTGCGTTGGCTCTCAACAGTTCATGCATGCCGTCGATTGATTCGTCCAGCACGAACGGATGATCGGTTCTTTTTCGAATCGCCAGGCATTCTTCATAACTCAAACATGGCTGTTCAATGTAAACATCAAACTCACGAACGGCTCGAACCACTCTGGCGGCATCGTGCATTAGCCAACCTGTATTCGCGTCGGCGACAAGTCGATCACCGGCGTGCATTTCGGCGGCGACTTTTTTGATTCGTTGGATGTCAACATCCGGATCGCCGCCAACCTTCAATTGAAAACGTCGATAGCCTTCTCTTCGATAGATCGCGACTTTCTCCGCCATCGCTTCGGGCGACTCCTGTGAGATTGCCCGATACAAAACGAAGTCATCTCCAAAACGTCCGCCCATCAAATCGCAAACGCTCTTGCCGGCTGACTTTCCCAGCAAATCCCAACACGCCATGTCGATTCCCGATTTGACGTAAGCGTGACCTTTCAACGCCGCGTCCATCATTCGGTTCAGTGGTCCCAGCTCCGTTGGATTCATGCCGATCAAATGAGGCGCGAGCTCTTGGATCCCCGCGCGAACACCTGAACCGTAAGCCGGCAAGTAGAAAGGACCCAGCGGACAGACTTCGCCGTAGCCAACCAATCCTGTATCCGTCTCGATTTCGATAACGGTACTGTCGAACACATCCACGGACTTGCCGCCGGACCATTTATAGCTGCCTTCCTTGAGCGGCAAGTCGATTTGGTACGCGGAAATACGGGCAATTTTCATCTTGAATACCATTTTTCGTCGTCGTTGATTTCCGTCATCATAGTCTGCAACGAGGATTTTTGAAATCATCGATAGTCGTTGATTGCTCCGCAATCAAACGAGAACTCACTGTCGACTGCTTGTTAATTCTCCGGTTCAATATTGGCGATCGACGCTCTCATGATTCATAATCAATTCCTGATTGCAAACCGTAAATCGAAAGTCATTATGGCCTCCAAAATTGTTCTTTGCTTCGTCGCACTCAGCGCCTCATTCGTTTCAAGTCTTGGCGCCCAAGAAAGTTCGCCCAACGAAAAACTATTGGCTTCGTCGGAGATACAAGCGCGGCTAAAAACTGCTGGCCAAAATAGAACTGAACTAGCACAAACAATTAAGAACACCGCCCCGGAACAGCTTGCCGGGATTGAGTTTCTTATTCTCAACATGCCAGAGCATGACCTCAAAAACTTAACGGCAGATTTTTTGCAAACGAACGTCAAGCTCGCTTACGCCGCGCGTGAATCTGCCGACTGGAAAATTTCAGACGAACGGTTTTTCAACGACGTCTTGCCTTATGCCAACATCGACGAGCCGCGTGACCCTTGGCGAGAGAAATTTGTTGAGCTTTGCTCGCCACTGGTGAAAGATTGTAGGACACCGGAAGAGGCCGCACAGAAACTGAACGCAACCATCTTCAAAGAGCTCTCCGTCAAGTACTCGACGAAACGCAAGCGGGCCAACCAAAGTCCATCCGAAAGTATCGAACAGGGTCTCGCGTCATGCACTGGCCTTTCAATCATCCTTGTCGATGCCTGTCGAAGCGTCGGCGTTCCAGCAAGGTTAGCTGGGATTCCCAAATGGAAGAACAAAAACGGAAATCATACTTGGGTTGAAATTTGGAGCGATGGCGACTGGCATTTTACCGGGGCCGCCGAATACAACTCGGAAGGGTTGGATCGGACTTGGTTTCAAAACGACGCCGCGCTTGCTGATCCTAGTTCAAAACTGAATTCAATCTACGCTGTGAGTTTCGGGAAAACAGATACCATCTTTCCGATGGTTTGGTCTCCCGAGAAAAGAGTCTTTGCCGAAAATGTAACGCACCGGTACATTCCCAAATCGAAAGATGCCAAGCCCAAGACGACAACTAGCATCATGGTTCGTTGTTGGAACCATGACAAATCTGAGCGTCTAATTTGCGATGTCGAAGTTCGCGAGTCGGGCTCCAGTAAAGCTTTGTTCACCGGCAAATCCAAAGCTGGCACGGCAGACATGAACGACATGTTGACGTTTGAACTGGCTCCTGCAACCGCTTATACGTTGGTTGCCAGTCATACCGATTTGGCCAACCAAAAAGTCTTAGAATTCACGACCGGCAACAAGCCGAAACGGCAATTCGATTTAAAGTTGGCGATGGGAGCCGTTGAATCGAATTCAAATTCCGAAAAGGACTTGCCAGTTCGCGTCAAAGCAAAGAACGTTAAGGTTCACCGGGTTCGCCTCCAGGATGCCGAACGCAACGCTTTGATCGCGATTGCTGACAAAGTTTTCTTTGACGAAGCCGCGGCCAACGAAATCCTCCAAAGCAATCCAGCGGCAGCTCGCAAGTTGGCTTGGGACCGATATCTTCAATCTTCGCTAGGGCAAAAACGTAAATCTGATTTTGACAAGAACCAAGTCACTTTTGAAAAGCACTTAAGTCCCTACACGATCAAAACCGTTGGCAAGCGACCTGAAAATGGCTGGCCGTTATTCATCGCGATGCATGGTGGTGGTGGCGCTCCTCAGAAGCTGAATGACAGCCAGTGGAAACATATGCAGATCTACTACAAGGACCAGCCACAGGTCGAAGGTTACAAATATCTCGCTCTTCGGGCTCCCAATAATACTTGGAACGGTTTTTACGACGACTACGTTTATCCGCTGATTGAGAACTTGATTCAACAGCTCGTTGTGTTTGGCGATGTCAATCCAAACAAAGTCTTCGCGATGGGATACTCGCATGGCGGATACGGCGCGTTCGCAATTGGTCCAAAAATTCCGCATCGTTTCGCCGCCGTCCACGCGAGCGCCGCCGCTCCAACGGGTGGACAGACTTCTGCGAAGACGTTGCGCAATCTCAGATTTACATTCATGGTTGGCGAAAAAGATACGGCTTACGGCAGGCGCGAACGTTGCGAAAAGTTTGCTAACCAGATCGAAGAACTTGGCTATTCCAATGTTGAGTTCATGTACAAGCCAGGATTCGGCCATGGCGGCTTACCCGATCGGGACATGATCAGCCAAATGTATGATCACGTTCGAGACCCAATTCCCAAACACGTGACATGGGAAATGACCGACTCGGTCGTCGACCGTTTTTATTGGTTGGCCGTAGATTCGCCCTCCAAAGGACAATTGATCGACGCAAAAATTGAGGGCAATCAGATCAAGATCAAAACCGAAAACTGCAATTCGTTTTCGATCTTTCTCGACGATCGTTTAATCGAAGATCCGTCCAAGCCAATCAAAATCGTGATGTTGTCAAACGATGGTGAACGAACCTACGAAGCGAATTACAAACCGAGCTTTAAGACACTTTGCGATTCAATTGCCAAGACGGGAGATATTAATTTGGCATTCGATTTCGAAATTAAAATCAATCTGGAACAGTAAGCGCCTATCCCGAAAGTTGTGAGCCGTAGGCGCTAGCCTCGAGCCAGTTGAGCGAGTAGTTTGTTTTGCTGGAAAACTTGGCCCAAGGTTAACGTCTTCTAGATTCCCAAAGGGACGGCAAGAGAGTTGGACAATCGCATGACGTCCCTTCAGGACTCAACGACTAATTTTCAACTCAACCACGGACTTGTGTCCGTGGCTATCACCTGCCATGCCTGTCGGCATTCAACGCCCAATCGTGGACAAAGACGTTGATGCAGTATCTTCAATCTTATCCAGCGTTAGTTAGATCACTTGCAATTATTTTGCCTGATGGACGCTGCTGGAGAGGTCACGCGAGGCGACGGCGAGTTCGTGAGCGTCGCGAAACCCTGTAATGCGGATCGGCTTTTTACTCGGCTCGTTTGATCCATTCCACCGTGCGTAGTGAAAGATTAAGAATACGATTAAGATTAGGATTAAGAATTATCCAACTAACCATGCTGGTAAAATACATGCGTTTCTTAATACCTGTCGCCTGTTCAATCTTCTGCGCTTTGACGCTTTCGTGTTCTAAAGCCCAAGAGCAAGGAAAGAACACGAAACCAACCGATGGGGCAGCGACTTCATCGGAATCGCAACAAGACGGACACGCTCAAGACGGACACTCGGTTCAGCTCGATGAGAACGGCAATCCGAAATTCACCAACGCACTTTCAAAAGAATCCAGCCCGTACCTTGTCATGCACGCCCACAACCCAGTCAACTGGTATGCGTGGAACGATGAAACTTTGGCACTTGCCAAAGATCAAGACAAGCCAATTTTCCTCTCCATTGGCTACTCCAGTTGTCATTGGTGTCACGTCATGGAACGTGAATCGTTTCTTGACGAAGAGATTGCGAACTTTCTCAACGCGAATTTTATCTGCATCAAAGTCGATCGTGAAGAACGTCCTGACGTTGATGAAATTTACATGAACGCATTGTTTGAAATTCGACGTGGCGGAGGTGGCTGGCCATTATCGATGTTCCTCAACCCTCAGGCAAAGCCTTTTTTCGGCGGGACTTATTGGCCAGCTCGAGACGGTGATCGTGGAGCGCAAAATGGCTTTCTCACGATCGTCAAGAAAGTCCAAAACGCTTTTGAAAACAATCGAGACCAAATCGAAAAGGACGCTGACCTTGTAACTGAGCGAACCAAGACTTCACTGGCCGGACTCACCCCTCAAAAAGGTCTGCCTATTCAACGCTCATGGTCTGACGATGGTATCAAATATTTGTCTTCCAATTTCGATACTCGGTTTGGTGGTTTCAGTTTTAGTGCGACCAACCCGAATCGACCAAAGTTTCCCGAGCCCTCGAATCTCTTTTTTCTGATTGATCAGATTGAACAAAACGATGGCTCTCCGAACTTCGATATTGATCGTGCCAAAACGATGCTCGTCAAGACTTGCAAACGAATGATGATGGGCGGCATGTACGACCATCTCGGTGGAGGATTTCACCGCTATAGCGTTGACCGATATTGGATGATTCCGCACTTCGAAAAAATGCTCTACGACAATGGGCAATTGGCAACCGTTTATGCCGAAGCCTACAAACTGACCGGCAACGAAGAATTCAAAAACGTCGTTGATGGAATTCTTGGTTTCGTTGACCGTGAGTTGGTTGCCCCTGAAGGAGGAATTTATGCTTCGCTTGATGCCGAATCGGAAGGTGAAGAAGGAAAGTTCTATCGCTGGGAGTTGGAAGAAGTTAAGTCGATTTTGAACGACGAAGAGTACAAACTATTCGCGAAGATCTATCGTCTCGACGAAGCACCCAACTTTGAAAACGACTATTACGCGCCGCAACTCAGCAAAACGATGACGGAACATGCCAAAGAGCGTTCAATGAGTCCGGCTGATCTTGAAGCGAAACTGACTCCCATTCGCAAAAAATTGTTCGACGTGCGCGCCAAGCGAATTCGGCCGTTGCTTGATACGAAGATCTTGACTGCTTGGAATGGATTGATGATTCGTGGGTATGCTGATGCTGGTCGGATTTTGGAAAACGATAGCTACACGCAAACGGCGACCAAAGCGGCTGATTTTGCTTTGGCCAAATTAGTCAACGAAGAGGGTCGACTGTTTCGAACTTACACTGATGGAACCGCCAAACTTAATGGCTACGTCATTGATTACGCGTGCCTGATCGATGGTTTGATTGCACTTCATCGAGCGACTGATGATAAAAAATGGATTGACGCGGCGGAACGGCTGCAGAAAAAGCAGAATGATTTGTTCTGGGACGAAACTAATGGCGGATATTTTTATACCTCCAGCGACCATGAAGTCTTGCTCGCACGAAGTAAGCGAACAAGTGACGGTGCGATGCCAGGCGGAAACAGTGTTTCGGCTGGGAATCTGTTTTATCTGGGAGAGAAACTCAACAATGATGAGTTCACGTCAAAGGCCAAACAAACAGTCTTGACCGCCTCTTCGGTTCTTACGCGTGCTCCTCATGCGGCCCCAAGGATGTTAATCACGGCTGAGAAGTTTGTTGATTAAGATCACCAATTGATTCAATCGCTAATGACGTTTGCGTTTGAGGGCGACCGCTGGTCATAGTCGTTGATCACTCCGTGGTCATAACGTGCCTAAGTTAGCGCGTTGCAATTAAATTAAGGCATCGTTGAGAATTGAAATGCCAATGAATCGAAAAACTAATGAATTGAAAAACTGATTTTGAAAATTGAAAGCTGTCAGGTCGTTCCGTTATGATTGCGGAGCAATCAACGACTATTGCTCAACCGACGCCACATTTAATTGAATTCAAACCCTCTCAGAATCTTCATCCACATGCCAAAACACGTCTCTCAAACCTTCAACTTTTGCCCTAGCTGCGGCATGAAAATCGAATCGGTTGGACAATCGCCTTTTCGATGTGCGAGCTGCGATTTCGGCTTCTACTTCAGCCCCGCCACCGCCGTAGGTGGAATCATCGTCAATCAAAAAGGCGAAATGTTGTTACTGATTCGGGCGCGAGATCCTGGCAAAGGACAGTATGGTCTACCGGGTGGATTCGCAGATGCTGGAGAAAGTTTAGAGACTTCTTTGATTCGCGAAGTCATGGAAGAGACCGCGTTGACCGTCACAAGCACTCGCTACTTGTGTTCGTTCCCAAACACCTACACCTATCGCGGCGTTACTGGTGATGTGTTGGACGCATTTTATGTTTGCGAAGTCGAAACGTTTGACGATCTAGTCGCGACGCCTGAAGAAGTTGAATCGTTCTACATCGGACATCCCGACAAAAAAGTTCTCGACAACCTCGCGTTTAAATCTAATCGTCTGGCGATTGAAAAGTACTTGAAGCAGTAAACGTATTGCTTCAAGCTTGCTTCAAATTTAGGTTGGAGAATAGGCTCAAGTGTTGTGGCATTTCACTCCGTGAAATAGCGCCAGACCTGATGCGAAGCGAAGGTTGCAGTTAGTTTCTTCCTTTTTTAACTTCTGTTTTTAACTTCTGTTTTTTAGTATCCGGTTTGAGGCTTTAGGCTTTAAGGCTTCTTCGAAAACCAATGGCGAACTTTCTAGTGACAAGCTTTCGCTGCGCTCGGATTGGCGCTATTTCACGGAGTGAAATGCCACTTTGGGAATATTCCGAGCGTTACTCCGTCACTTCGACAATCGCACTCATTTTCTTAACACTAATGTTGCCGTGAGTGCTATTGAGTTTTACTGGCTGCGAACCATCCTTGGAACCGAAATCCGAATTGGTCTTTCCGTGCGTCGTCTTCATATCAATGCCTGGATTGGAATTGGATGGAATCGTCAAATCAACATTCGCATGCGTGGTAGACAAATCAATCGACGTGAACTCCGCATTGTCGATGACAACATTAACGTTGCCGTGAGTCGAATGAGCTTTAACGACTGAGCCGCTCGTATCAATATTGGTTTTCGCATGGCTCGTCTTGGTAGAAACATCACCCATGATTTTCGTTAATGAAATACTGGAGTGACTTCCTTCGACCTTTGCGTTGCCCGCGATGTCTCCGGCCCGAACGGTTCCATGAGAGCTGCTAACTTCAAGATCGCCCGTTGTTTCAAGAACGTCTACGTTTCCGTGACTGACTTTGATGTTGGCTTGACCCAAGTTCTTCGCCGCAATGTTTCCGTGCGAGTTTTTGGCGACGACAACTCCTGTCAGGGATCTAAGCTCCACATTTCCGTGTCGATTTTCCAGCTCAAATTCACCGTCAAGATTTGAGGCTTCGACGTTCCCGTGTCCGTTGATCAAATTCGCTTTGATGCGAGTTGGTACGTTGAGGACAAGATGAGACTTAACGCCATTGAAATCTGGATCGTGCTCGGGCAAAACAAGCTTCATCGTTTGCGTTGTGCCATCGGTTTGGACGTCCAAGCTGACTTGGTCGAGGAAGACCTCTGCCATTTCGGGAGTTTCGCCCCAAACTTTTTTGCTCCAACTCCAACCTGCTTCACCTTCAGCCGTCGAAATCTCGACGTTTCCAAATTTGTTTTCGACAATCAGCTCGGTGATTCCATCGCTGAAAGTTCCCTCGTCTGAGGCTTCCAAGGCATCGCCGCTGTAGTCGAATGTGTAGCCATCAACCATTGTGAAATTGAAGTTGCAGCCGGTTGAAATCAAGCTGAGAACGGCGATCGCAAAAGCAAAAAAAGTTCCAAATGAAAACGGTGAAGTCTCGTGAGTTTTAATTTCCATTTTGATCTCTTTTTCGTAGTGTGTTCTTATTCAGCTAATTCTGTGAGCCGTTGAAACTTTGGCGTTAGCCTCGGCCAGTCCATCTAGCAAAATCAGCCACGTAACGCTGGCCCGAAGTTGGCTCGAGGCTGGCGCCAACTTTTTGTTGAAGTTGAGTCCTTTGATTGGTTCGCATAGACCGCGGAGCGTTCAGCGACTATCGATAGTCGTTGATTTCTCCGAAATCTAAACGCACCCACAGAATCCAATAGACTTCACAAAAAACGGCAACGAGTCAATTTTTCGGCAAATCGCCAGGAATTACGGCGCATGATTCGTATTCGAGGCTGGAACTTCGATCTTTGGAAATTCAATCGACTATTTTGAAATTCTTCAGAATCCGCCACTAATCCCAATGATGATCAACACTTGAACGGGAATCGCGATAAGTGTCGCAAACATCGCGATGAATTTCCCAAGCTTTGCTTTCAAGAAACCGCTAGCCGGCCGCTTTCCACTTTCGATGTCGCGAAGTTCTTGTTTTCCCGCCCGCCAAGTGAACCAGCTGATCCAAAAACCGATGAATCCAAAGAAGGGTGCAATCGCGCAGAAGAAAGAGA
>CAYMFZ010000199.1:0-9183 GCA_964389585.1 uncultured Pirellulaceae bacterium
CCATCACCGGACCAGCACAACGCGAAATTCGTATCGCAACCGGCAGGAGAACTGCGAAGTGGCTTTCGAAGACATTTGTAGCGTTGAATAAAGAATTAGTGGGTGACTCTTGCCGAGAGTTACCAAGTCGATGAGCGGACTCGTTTATCGAATAAATGTTTGCGGAAATTGGGTCTTGCGTGAATCTTGGAAACTTCCGGCAGAAGTTACCCACTAAAAATGTCACAACAATCAACAAAAGTCGAATTTAGATTCGACTTGCGGTTGTACTGCCCACGTTACGAAATTCATCTTAAATGATAGAATTCGAAACTGGATTTGCATCAAAACTTTGGCAATGATTG
Organism: uncultured Pirellulaceae bacterium; assembly: GCA_964389585.1. Taxonomy (GTDB): domain Bacteria; phylum Planctomycetota; class Planctomycetia; order Pirellulales; family Pirellulaceae; genus Mariniblastus. The sequence goes on from CAYMFZ010000199.1 coordinate 345, forward strand.
TTTTGACTCGCGTCAGATAGCAATGAGATTGCAAAGCTTGAATATCATTATTTGGCAAGGAATATATCGTGAAAAAAATGAAGACAGGTCTTCGAATGAATCGGATGGCCGTGATAGTAGCTGCGGTTATAACCACTGGTTTGTTATGTGTGACGGCTGAGGCGCAACAGCCTAAACAGGTTGTTGAGGTTGAAGGTATCACTGAATATCAATTGGACAACGGGGCCAAGCTGCTGCTGTTCCCCGACAATTCTAAGCCTCAATTCACGATGAACATGACGGTCAATGTTGGCTCTCGCCATGAAGGCTACGGCGAGTCGGGCATGGCACACTTGCTCGAACACATGCTTTTTCGAGGCACAGATCGACACCCAGATATTCCTGAGCTGCTGAAAAACCGCGGCGTGCTCAATATGAATGGGACGACTTCGATTGACCGTACCAACTACTTTGAAACACTTCCGGCCCCTGAAGATGATCCGGAACTGTCGAACGAAAACCTTGAGTTTGCGATCGCCATGGAAGCCGATCGCTTGGTTAACAGTTGGATCAAGCCAGAGCATCTTGAGAAAGAGATGACGATCGTTCGAAGTGAGTTCGAGCGTGGCGAGAACAGTCCACAGCGTGTTCTGATGCAGCGAATCATGACGGCGGCTTATCAGTGGCACAACTACGGCAAGTCGACGATTGGTAACCGAACGGACATCATGCGTGTGCCGGCCACGAACCTTCGAGTTTTCTACCGAAAGTATTATCAGCCGGACAATATTACTTTGGTGATTGCGGGTAAGTTCGAGAAAGATCTTGCTTTGGAGCTTGTGGAAAAGTACTTCGGTTCGATTGAGCGCCCAAAACGTGTACTTCCCAAAACCTATACAGAAGAACCTGCTCAGGATGGCGAGCGAATTGCAATTCTTCGTCGCTCTGGCGATGTCCAAGTTGTCGGTTTGGGATATCACATTCCTTCGGCTTCCAGCGAAGACTACGCTCCATGTCAGGTGTTGGCGTCGATCTTGTCAAACACTCCGACTGGACCGCTTTACAATTCTTTGGTCAAGACGAAACTCGCAACGAGTGCGTTTGCGTTCGCGCGAGTCGGGCATGATCCGGGAATTGTTCTCGCGATGGCCGAAGTCCCAATTGACAGCGACATGGAGGCCGCCAAAAAAGTCCTGATCGAGCAAATGGAAACCATTGGCGAAAACGGTGTGGAAAAATCTGACGTCGAGCGAGCGGTTCGTGGCATCATCAAGCGACGTGAGCAAGGGTTCGCCAATAGCGAACGGTTTGCAACCGCCCTCAGTGAGTGGGAATCTTATGGCGATTGGCGATTGTATTTTTTGCATCGTGATCGTTTGGAATCTGTCACTCCTGAGCAGGTTCAAAATGTTGCGAAGAAATATCTGATTCAATCAAACCGTACGGTTGGCATGTTCCATCCGACTGAGAATGCGGAGCGAGTCGAGATTGAAGCAGAAAACAATGTGAAGAAGATGGTTGCCGATTACAAAGGCAGAGAGAAAATGTCGGAAGGCGAAGCGTTTGATCCTTCGCCAATGAATATTCAAAAGCGAACTAAATTCGGCGAATTAGATTCTGGTTTGAAATACGCCTTGTTGCCCAAGGAAACCCGCGGCGATCGCGTGTCGCTAAGCCTTAGTCTTCATTACGGAGACGAGAACAGTCTCAAGGGTAAGTCGACGGCTGCTGACATCTTGCCACAGTTGATGTCGCGTGGAACCAAAAAACTGGGCTTTCAAGAATATCGTGACGCACTTGATAAGTTGAAGGCTTCAGCGTCATTTGGCGGCTCGCTTGGAACTTTGACGGCTTCGATTTCGACCGAGCGAGATAACCTGGTTCCGGCTTTGGAGATCGTTCGGCAGGCGCTTCGTGAACCGGCTTTAAAAGGCAGTGAATTGGAGATTATTCGAAGCCAGTCGAAAACTGGAATTGAATCTGGTTTGTCGGACCCGCAAGTTTTGGCGTTTACAGAATTTTCACGACGGATGGATCCGCAAGACAAGGACGACGTTCGCTATACGCCGACGTTGGAAGAAGAGCTTCAGCGAATTGAAAACGTCACGATCGACGATGTTAAGTCGCTTCATGCTGATTTTATCAGCGGCCAATTTGGCGAAGTCGTTGTTGTTGGCGATTTCGATGCTGACACGACTTTGGTGAAACTCAATGAGATTTTTGCAGGTTGGACTACGGATAAGCCGTACACTCGAATTGAAGAACCAGCGAACTTGAACGTCAAGGGCGATCGAATCACGATCAACACGCCTGACAAAGCCAATGCGGTTTACATTGCGGGTGTGAGTTCCAATATCAATGAGGATCATCCCGACTACGAGGCGATGGTGATTGGAGATTACATCATGGGCGGTGGACCGCTTTCGTCGAGAATTGCAGATCGCGTTCGCACGCAAGACGGGCTGTCGTATACCGCGATGACTCGCTTCACAGGCGATGATCAAGATCCGCGCGGGATGTTTATGATGTTTTGTATTTCGAAACCCACCAACACCGAAAAGGTTGTCGATACAGTTCGTGAAGAAGTCGATCGAATGCTGGGCAGTGGCGTTACTGGTGACGAGTTGAAGAGGGCTAAAGAAGGATTCCTAACGAATCGTCAGGGAGGCCGAGCTCGAGATCGACAGTTGATTAGTGAGTTGATGTCGAATCTTCGCACCGGACGAACGATGGATTTTCAACAGTCAAGCGACGAGAAGATTTCGGCTTTGACTAAAGAGCAAGTGGACGCCGCGTTGAGAAAAGTAATTCAGCCTGATAAGCTGCTGATCATTACGGCGGGTGACTTTGAGAATGTCGAATCTTCGGAAGATGAAAACTCTGATGGCGAGAAGTAGGCGTGATGAGAGAAATAGGTCTGAATTCGAGGCAATCGAATTGAATTGGTTTTGAAAACTGACTGAGTTTTTAGATTCCGGATTGTTCGTAAGACAGCCCATTTTTCAAACCGCCAGTTGAGTCATATCAAGAGCCGCAGTGGAAACGCTGCGGCTTTTTTTTGTCTTGCTTAAATAAGAGAACGACGGCAAGTTTAGTTTTACTGGCGCGTAGGCATTGTGGCGCTTCACTCCCTGAAACAGCGTCGGACCTGATGCGAAGCGAAGGTCAGCAATTCTTAAACATGCACCTCTGAAAAAGACTCTGTCTCCACTTTCAAAAATGAACCTTGCTGCGCTCGGAAACGGCGCTATTTCACGGAGTGAAATGCCACAATTAGATTCCGCAATCAAATGCCATAATTGACAATTGGAATGTTTGAGCTGGGGAAGGTTGTTCGCGCCATCAGCGAATTATTAAAGGGCGGTAGTGATAATTCGGCTTCAAATAGTTTATAACAATTAGCAACTTTCGATGCCCACCACCGAATGAGGCTCGTTGATCCCTTGGTCTTTCAAGGTAATCAACGCCCAACCAAATGTTGACCAAGGCCCGTAATTCATGCTGGGCCAGGTTGACTCAAGACCTCTCGGCCCCGTTGCGAAAAGGAATGACATGTCCAAGAAGTTTTGGATCCAAGTATATGAAGCTTCTTTGCTGGCGGACAACACTGTACTGTTCGAAGACGATGTCAATCTACCTATGAAGATTGGACGCCAAGAGGCCGGAGTCTTCACAGGCGTCCAATTAATTGAGCATGAAGACGGCACTGCGACGTTGCAGCAGCCTGAGTTCGGGGTGGCGACTAGTCGGCGCAAGCTGTTGATTGCTTCGCCATCGGAACGTGCCTACTCGCGTCAATTCGCCGAGCTAAAAATTGTTGACGAGGCAGTTGAAGTCAAAAACACCAGCGGTGGGCAGGTTATTTATCTCGGTGCTGAAACTCCGATTAATCCCGGAGAAAGCCGGTTATTGGTCACGCCTTTCGAGATCAAGTTGGGCGAGCGAATGGTTTCGATTGCTCGCGTCGGACAGGTTAAAAAGAAGGCGATCATCAAGAGCCTCCCGCCGACGTCGCCTCCCAGTATCATGGGATCGGGCAGTTGGGCAACCATGGAACGCCAAGCCGTAAGTTTGCGTGGAACGCAAAAGGGAGCGAAGATCGATGGTGAGCGATTGATCGAGTTGCTGCAAACAATTATGCAGATGCTTCAGGACTCGCCCAGTACTCCAGAATTTTACGAAAACGCGACTCGCTCAATCGCCCAGCTAATGGAGTTGGATAACTGCTTGCTGGTATTCGATGAAGGCTGCAAGCCGCAGTTTGGTAATCTTGATATTGCCTGGGGAAGATGGCATGCGCAATCAATTTACCCACCTTTGCGAGAATCAAGTGAGTTTGCTCCTAGCTCAAAAATCCTTCGTCTAGTACATCAGGACAAGCTAACGGTTTATCAAATCCCGGATGTGAGAACTGAAAGTTTGATTGGGGTCAACAGCCTTGTAGCTTCTCCACTTAAGAACGCAAGCGACGATGTGATCGGTGTCGTCTATGGTGATCGACGTATAACTGCTCAGTCGGCGTTCACCGAAACCGAAGCGATGTTTGTTGATTTGTTCGCAAACGGAATCTCTGTTGGACTTGCGCGAATGGGTCAAGAACGACAAATTTCCGAGATGCGAGCCAGGTTCGATCAATTCTTTACACCTAGTCTCGCCCGTCAGTTGGAAGCCGATCCGGCGATGTTGGAGCCGCGCTCCGCCAACGTTAGCGTGTTGTTCGCCGACATTCGCGGATTCTCCAGGATCTCCGAACGAATCGGTCCTGACACAACGATTCAGTGGATCAACTCGTTAATGAGCACGTTGTCCGATTGCGTTTTCAAATTCGAAGGCGTGGTCGTTGACTACATTGGTGACGAAATCATGGCGATGTGGGGTGCTCCCGTTGATCGAGAAGATCATGCGGAGTTGGCGGTCAAGGCTGCCCTCGACATGATCGCGACCTTGCCTGCAATCAACGAACAATGGGAAGAGATTCTGGGTGAGCCAGTTGATATTGGGATTGGTGTGAACAGCGGTGAAGCTCAAGTTGGTAACACGGGTTCGGTCAAAAAATTCAAGTACGGTCCGCTTGGCGATGTTGTTAACGTCGGAAGCCGAATACAAGGCGCGACGAAACAGGTTCAAGTCCGATTGCTTGTCGCGGAGTCAACGGCCAAGCAACTATCGGCTGAGATCCCGCGCCGAAAAATTCGGTCAGTACGGTTCGTCAACGTGAAACGCGCAATCGCTGTTTATGAGATTCCAACCAATCCAGACGAGAACTGGATCGAGCTGAAAAACGAGTATGAAAAAGGTTTGGATCTCTACGAGAAAGGTGATCTCGCGCAGGCAAGCGGCGTCATGGGAGGGTTGATCAATCGTTGGAAAGACGACGGTCCATCAATCATGTTGCTTTCGGATTCGGTAAAGAACCTGCAAATCGTGGATGGAGAATTCGATTGCGTTTGGCAGTTGGACCAAAAGTAGATTTTCGATTTATGTGTTGATTTTACGCCTAATCAACGACCGTATTGTAAGTCCTTGCGAGTCGGAATCCCAAATCGAAATCACCATAGTTTGGATCTAAGCTAGTTCGAATACTTGGACGTGTGTCGAATATCTGCCTATTGTAAGACCCGCCTCGTATCTCCCTTTCCGCGGATTGATGTCCTTCAAATTCGGGGCCGAAGTCAACATACCTGGTGGCGGTTCCCTTCAGCTTTGGTAAGCCTTCGATGTAAAAGTCCAAACACCACTCTCGAGAATTTCCAAGCATGTCAAACGCGCCGAATGGTCCTGGTTTCAACAGGCAAGTGGGTTTAAGCAGGCCGACTGGCTTTTCTGTCGCAGCATTCGCCGAATACCAGTCATAGAACACAAAGTTGGAAGCATCCCGGCCAAAAGGAAAGAGTGTCTTGGACTGCCCTCGCGCAACGTATTCCCATTCTGCTGCTGTTGGCAGACGATAGCCCGTCTCTAAGAGATTTGGGCGTTCAATGAGTCGCGATGGATACAGGAAAATCTCTTCAACGCTTAACGTACGTGTCGGTCTGTTGGGTAAACGAGATTCAAAGCCATGTTTCAGTCGATGTTTTTTACTTAGCCAGCAACAAAACGAAACGGCCTGCGCATAGTTAAGTTTTGTTATGGGTAATTGCATTTCCTCTCGGGTGCGATGTTTTTGCGCGCTTAGAATCCGGTCGATTTTGCTTTGCAATCTTCGGGAACTCGTCTTCAAGTTTTTAATGTCGCTAACCGATTTTTCATCCTCGGCATCTAAACGGCTGATCTTACCTTGGATTTTCAAATCTAATTCTTGGAAAGCTTTAATCAATCCTGTTTCGCATTCTTCATATTGTTGAGTGGTAATTTCGCTGATTGAAATTCCGAACCTACGTGGAATTGACTTAATGTGTCTGCGTTCTGCGTACTTGCCGTCGTAATTGAATCCGCTGGTTGGAAAATTTCTGTCCAGCCCCATTTGGAAAGCGTCGACTGGACCAATAATCGCGAAAGTTATTCCCGCCATGTCAACGTGCCAGTTCATGGCAGGGGCCGGCGTTTCTCGCTTGAGTTCGTTCTCCGTACTTCTCATCAATTCCGTCATTCCCAATTTTGCCAAAAGCCAGCGGGCGCTTGAGTGAACTCGTGCGCTGGGATGATTTGAGAAGATGTCAATCAAGATAGGTTCTAAAGCCGAATTTCGAACACGATTTAGGTTGCTCTCGGGGTATTGGCCAATGGAAAGAAGGATTCCGGAGAGTCTGTCCTCGTCGAAATCCGCCCATCGAACTAGTTGGTGATGCAGAGTTTCAAAGGAGGTTGAGCAGGGGCCAATCCGTTCAATTAACTCCGTCGCCAAGGAAGGATCATCGCCGAGTGAGAAGAGATTCCAACGATATTCAGGATCAAGTTGAATCAAAGCGATGACAAGGTTCGCTTGGTGTTTTGCATTTGGCGTTTCTTTTTCGTGGGCTATTTCGTCAGCAAGTTTGGTTTTTAGCAGCTTGATTGCTTCGGGTTTAGAATTCTTCAAGGCATCGACGATGTGGGATGCTTGAATTGGAGATGCAAACGGCAAGACGGCGTCAATCAGCCAGTCGGGTTGATTGTCAAATAGCCGAGCCAAGACAACGGCTGATCTTTCCGACGTTGGTTCTTGGCCACTTTTCTGATTTTTAAAAGAGGAAAGCAGTGTTGGACGTAGTTGGGTACGAATGGGTTTGACCGATTGAATCCAGTGAGAAATCTCAATTTGATTAAGTGACGTTAAGTATCTAGCAACGTCGGGAGCTATCGAATCCCAGTCTTCAGACTCTGTGTCATAAAGCGCCAAAGCAACAGCCGCTTGAAATCGCTCCTTGGGGGATTGATTGTCCGAGAATTTGAGAGTGTCCCATAGCTCCGGGGTTATTTCTTTTTTCCTGAATTCCAAACAGTCTCTCAAAATGAAAAAATGCTCTGCATCGGCTTTTAATAGATCATCCTTCAACGCGTCGGCCATCATTCCGCGTTTAGATTGATTCGTTTCAATTTCCATACTCGCCATGCGAATCCTGAGTTGTTATTACTCTGCTAATTCTGGATCACTGAGCTGCTCCTCTAATTTCATGGCAACGGATTTTTTGGCCGCCGCATTTTTGGATTCACTAAGCAGATCAAAAATTCCGGGCAGCGAAACGGCTTCAGAAGTCTTAACGAGATTGATTTGTGTGTTAGTGTGTTTGGCTTGCTCTCTGTTTAATCTAATAGCATAAGCGCTGGAGAATATAAAACCTAACAACAATGCCATGGCCACAGCAGTCATCAGGCTTGCGACGGCTCGGTTTCTTTTCGCCCACATCCATGATCTTTGGACGGGGCCAATCCGCCTGGAAACGATGGGCTCGCCTTTTTCGAAACGCTCCAGTTCATCCGCTAACTCGCCAGCTTTTAGGAATCGTTTCTCCACGTCTCGTTGCAGGCACTTGTTGCAAATCGTTTCGATATCAAGCGGGATTGTCGAGTCGATTTCGCGGAGTGCTTTAGGGTCGTTGTTGCAAATCCAATAGAGTAATTCGGTCAACGAGCCTTGAAAAGCTCGGGTCGCTGAGGCCATCTCATAGAACATGACACCCAGGCTCCAGATGTCCGAACGGCCGTCGGCCAGCCTTGAGTTTCCACTTGCTTGCTCGGGACTCATGTACATTGGCGTGCCAAGAATCGAATCGTCGAGGGTCAGGTCATAATCTCGAACTTTTTCGGTCTGAGGACTCAAAGCGTCGGCATGCTCAACGATCTCTTCAAGGTCAATCGTTCGAGCGCAGCCAAAATCGGCAATGTGAACTTTCCCGTCTGGGTCAATCATTACATTGTCCGGCTTCATGTCTCGATGAATGATGCCTTGGGAGTGGGCGTAGTCTAGCCCTTCGGCAATGTCTTTGACGATACTGACGACTTGTTCCATGGGTAGGCGATCATTGCGAGTAACGAATGATCGCAACGTCTCGCCTTCGACGAACTCGTAAACAATAATATTTTGTCCATCAACCTGACCATATTCATAGACTGGAATAATTTTAGGGTGGCGTAGTTGGGCTGCGGCGCGTGCTTCACGAACGAATCGCTCTGCTTGAGTTCTTCCCGCGACTGCTTTTGCGACTTTGATGGCAACGATTCGATTTAGTCTCGGGTCAAGCGCTTCGAAAACTTTTCCAAAAGCGCCTTCGCCCAGTTTACGCCTGATCTCGTACCGACCGATCTTTACGCCAGCAGATTGGTCTTGAGTCGCTGTCAGAAATTCGTCGTTTGACGAGGCGCCGTCGCTGCCAAGCGTCGCTACTGCCGTGTTTGCCGCCAATGTTTTTTCGACTTCGCGTTTGGTGATGTCGGCTCGGTT
>CAYMFZ010000200.1:0-9152 GCA_964389585.1 uncultured Pirellulaceae bacterium
ATTTATCTAGGCGGACCATTGCTGGAACGCTCAAGCAGCCTACCCGAAAGTCATAACGCGACGGACCGTCACTGCTTTCTGTTTGGCCTTGCTCCGGATGGGGTTTACCAAGCCATCTGAGTCACCCCAAATGCTGGTGGGCTCTTACCCCACCTTTTCACCCTTACCCAGCAAAGTGAAATCGTCCGAAGACTATTTCGCCGCACCGGGCGGTTTGTTTTCTGTTGCACTTTCCCTGATCTCGCGACCGGTCGGCGTTACCGACCATCCTGCCCTGCGGAGCCCGGACTTTCCTCTCGTGAATAAATCCACCAGCGATCGCCTGACCAACTCCGTTCTCGATTCTAATGACACGCAGGAAGGAAAGAAAGTTCAGCAATGCACATTGTTTTGCCCGCGTTGCTTCTCTGAGAAACGAAAGCTCAATACTTCTCGCCTGGATTCAGTGAATCAACCAACTTGTCGAGTGCGTTGTTGGTTTTGGATGCGACGATGATGCGATCGTTGGGATGAAGGGCATAATCATGCTCAGGCAACACTGATTTCTTGCGAGGACTGTATGGAACTGACAATCGCAACGGATGACCCGTTTCTTCGACAACGCGAAACAGAGAGACTTCCATGCTGCGGAATTTTTCAATCGCGCCGGATCGTTCCAAAGCCGTTTGAACGGTGATCGGTCCGTCGAGGTCGCCTTTGTACATCGAAGCCTTTGAGAAACCGCCACTCATCTCAACTAGGAAGGCACCACGACTATCGGGTGATACGACTGGAGCAACCGCGGCTTTGTCGGCCCCGAGGTGCAAGGTTGAACAACCGCTGGCTGCGATGACAACGCCAATGCAAAACAACCCAGATGCGAGTGAGCAGAGTTTTTTCAAGTTGAGAATCGAAGCCATAACACGAAGTCCATTTCTTTGTTTGGATTTGCGATTCGATGCGCGATGGCGAACTCGAATCAGTCTCAGGCATTAAACTTTTCCCAAACCCCCTACCTGATATAATCGGCATCGGCACCTCAGGGATGATTCTTTAACAAGATGACTTCAAAATTGGAAACGAATGAAAACTAAGCAAAATCAGCCTTTTGCGCCGTTCTCACTCGGCAGCCTATGGCTGGGTTGCTAGCATTGAAGCGGAATCTCACGACGGCGGAAATCTGTTTACCCATGAAAACTTGGAATGAAAAAGTCGTCGTCGTAACGGGGGGCTCCGATGGCTTGGGACTTGAGATTGCCAAAGCGTTTGCAAGTCGCGGAGGGAAAGTTGTCCTGCTTGCTCGAAACGAGACTCGTCTTAAGAGTGTTTGCGAGGATGCAGACTTAGGAACCAAAGTCGAAAAAATGGATTGGCTAACTTGCGACGTTACCAATGACGGTAGCGTCAAAGTCGCCGTTGACGAAATTATTCGGAGGCATGGACGAATTGACGTGTGGGTAAACAACGTTGGGGCTTCAACTCGAATCAAGTTTGAAGATTGCGGTGTTGAGGATTACCGTTCGCTAATGGAGCTGAACTTCTATTCATCAGTTCGATGCACGCAGGCGGCTTTAAGTGCGCTGGTCAAGACTTCGGGGCAAGTCGTGAACATTGGTTCGTTGGCCGCCAAAACTGGTTGGCGAAACGTTTCGCCTTATTCGGCCAGTAAACATGCGTTGGCTGCATTTAGCCATCAGTTTCGACTTGAAGGACCGCCCAACGTGAACTGCTTATTCGTTTGTCCTGGTCCAATTCAACGCAAAGACGCCGGAACGCGATATGCGAATCAGGCTGAGAATATGGACGCGGCTGCGGCCCAGCCGGGAGCAGGCGTAAAGCTTAAAGGGATCCCGCCAGCGAAATTGGCGCTGAGGATTGTTCGGGCTTGTGAACTTCGCAAGCGTGAAATCGTAACTCCTTGGTTTGCTCGTCTACTGTTTTCCATTTCGCAACTATCGCCTGTGATTGGCGATTTTCTACTTGGGCGTTTCTCCAAGAAAAAGTAAGCGATCCAGTCGCGGTTGTTCGTGCGTCGAATGGTTTCTTCAAACCTTGCGGCGAATACTGAAAACTTGCCAGAGGGTTTTCCGCACGGTTTTTCATGGTCTTTTATGACGAAAGTCAGTGCCAAACTTTGTTTGTGCAGTAACCTTTTGTGTGGCTAATCCGCCTGTGACAACAAATCTTTTCTGATAATTAGCCGGAGCAATTCAATGTCTTCCCAACCCTCATCGCCAAGCTCTCTTTCAAATACAAATTCGAAGAAGCCAACGCTTCGGGCAATCTGTCGTTCGGAGTGCATTGACGACTTTCGCAGTCTCTTGGAAGAGATATCCAAGCCAGTAGAAGTTGAAAGACGCAAAGTCAGTCGCGTTCCCCAAAGTTTGATTCTTTGCATTCAGCCTTTGGATAGTTCGATGCAGCCAGTTGGCAGTTCTTTCCAAGCAATCACCCGCGACATCAGCGCAAAAGGGCTAGGATTTCTATACGGAGCCCCGTTCCCTACGAACTTCGTGCGAATTGGTGCGACGAAACACAGTCGTTCTCAAGCCATCGGCAGGGTCTGCTACAACAAAGCCTACTATGGCGAGAAGGTTGTCTTTCTTGTCGGCGTTGAGTTCCTTGATCAAGATTCTGAGAAGGCTGGTTAGCAACGAGTTGAAAGAGCTGGTTCCTCCAACCAGCCCACAAGCTAAAGCTAGTGGTTCCGTCTTTGTCTTGGCAAGCAAAACCGACATTGCGTCAAAACGACTGACCTGCTGCAATGCGTGCCATGACTGACCCGCTGCAATGCGTGCAATGACGGTCCGTTTTCGTAGGTTTGCGTTTAAACAAGTGCACTGAGCTAATGTTGGTCGCGTTATGATTGCGTAGCAATCAACGACTATCGATAGTCGTTGATCACTCCGTGATCATAACGTCGCCAAAATTTCTTGTGGAGAAGAGATGGCGCGGCTCCAATTAAAATTACTCATCGCATTCACGAGCTTGATTGTCGCGTTATGCCAAGGTTGTCAAACAAGCGATCATCCGTGGGCCGGTGAGCAGTATCAAATTCCTGTTGCTCACACCAACCCAGCTCAGTCAATCTACGCGCCGATGCCAACAATTCTTCCTCAAGTCGACGCCAAGGATATTACTGGCGGCGCTTCTGACGCCGATTTGGAAGCGGCTTTGATGGACTTGTAAAGTTCAACGTAAGAGCTAGATTTAGCGCAATTCAAGCTGCAACTTCAACAGTAGTTCGTCGCGCAGAAGACTGAATCTCCATCTGTTTCGCTGCGATGGGATCAGGCTTAGCCCGCCCCAGTTAGCGCTCACCCAAGCTTACCACTTCAGTCGCAGATCGAATTCGAATCGCTGTTCCAAGAATCAGAATCGCGACCAATGCAATCGCGATCTCAATCCATGAAGAAGCTTGGCTGGGCCAGAATTGAATGGAAGTCGTGATGCGCCACAAAATCAGGTGGAGCATTGTCGCCAGCAAAATTTTAACCGACAAATTGAAGTTCCGTGTTGGTTTTCCAATCAAGCCCAGCAAGGAAGCTAGTACAGATACAGATATTGCCGACTGCCATCCGAGAAACAGCCCAACCAAAGCTAGACTCGCGATTCCGTCAGGGACAAAACGGTCTTGTGAGATTTTCGATTCGCTCTCAAGTGCGATCGCTTCGGGTTTGGAAATCCAACTGATCCAGACGCCACCTATCAACCCGACAACTGTTCCCATAATCAATGTCAAGAATTGGTTGGTTGAAAATCTGGGCATCTCGACCAGCCGAGAAACATCAAATTGCCAACTGGCGATTAACATGGCTGGCCAAATGAACGGCAAAACGAGACCGATAATCAAACCAGTGACCAAAATTTGGATTGGGACTTTCAGTCCTTCGCTACGAATCAACGAGAACGTAAACAAAAGACAAATCAAGCAAAGATGATAGCTCGCCAGTTGAATTAAGTCCCATTTCGGTTCGAAAACCAAATTCTCAAATCCAAGTGTTTTCTTGGGCATTCGAAAGGGAAGATTCCAGCCACCGCCCAGGATTTCGATCCCGCAAACGAGCAAGAACAAACTGCCCAAAATAATTTCGACGATCAAATAGCGCAGAGAGATTGGCAATCGACAGTCGCGGCACTGCCCACCGTTTCGGAGCCAGCCTACGACTGGAAGATTGTCCCAGAAACGAAGTTTGTTGTTGCAAAACGGACACTTGCTTGATCCGTTTATCCCTCGACCGCGCGGTGTTCGCCATGCCACAACATTGAGAAAACTTGCAAAGCAACTCCCCAAGAAGAAAATCCAAATCACGCCAAAAACTTGCATCAAATAAAACTGAGCCGTTTCAGCATGACGCAGCATTTTGACGTATTTGATTGGCATCTGACCTGCCTTAATCAAAAACGTAGTCAGCAGCGGAGCCACGACCAGCAGCAGAAACGTCAGAACTGCAAGCAGCCAAAACGTCAACTTTAGCGCGTGGGTCAGATTTGAACTTGGTTTCGACATTGCTAAGACGACTCGAATCGCGCTACTAATTTCGCGATTCGCATTCGACAATCGCTTTGCTCAAGATTCAACAGGATCGATGGCGACCTAAGGTCTATTTCTCATCAACGATTGTTGAACGGGAATTGTTGCAGCTAAACTTCGCCCGATTTATCCGCTTCGTCGTTTGGCTCTTTGCCAGCGGCGTCAGAGTCGGGTTCACTTACAGCCTTATGCGAACCATCACATTTGGGCGCGTTTCCTGTCTGTTTGCATTGGCAGTAGTAGGCAGTCTCGCTTTCTTTGGCTTCGAAAACCATTGGCGTAAAAGCCGTTCCCTTATGGGCTCCGTCGCAAAACGGTTGGTTGGCGGAAAGTCCACATGTGCAATAAGCGTATTTCTTACCGGCTTCGATTTCGACTTGCTTTGGGAAGCAAGCAGCTACTTTAGGTTTGTCCATTTTTAATCCCGATCCTATGGTTTCGAATTTTGAGCCCATCCCAAAACCAGGATACTCGATCAACGGTGAGCCGAAGGCGTTAGATTCGGGCTAGGATAACCAAGCTAAACAAACCGCTCGCTCAACTGACCCGAGGCTAACACCAACGGCTCACAAGTTTTGAAGTAGGCTTTAGTTAAGGTAATAGTTTGGCACAAAAACCAACAGTGGTTAACGAACGAATTGCTCGCCGCATGTTCGTTCGTCCAAGCTCATACAACAAAACAAAGCCTTCAATAATTGAAGGCTTTGAGGGGTAAAATTCAATTGAAACGGTGTAGATTGCTTCGTTGTTAATTACTTCGTTGTCATTTCGAGATTCAACGATGTAGAACCACCTGCTGGAACATCCACAATGATTTGTCCCGGTCCTCCATCCTTGTATTTTTTGGGAATTCTAATCTTCCCCCGCATTTGCTGTTTGGCCTGCTTGGCCATCGCTTTCTCTTCAGCGCTCAATTCTACGTTTGAACTTTTTGCATCAGCGGCGGCATCTCTTGCGGCATCCATGGCTTCAGGGTCAACGTCGTCGTATTCGAATGACACGGCGTGTCGCCAAACCATCGCGCCTGGAACGCCTTTTCGATTGGTAAGCGTGTACTTTCCTGCTTCGTCTGTCACTCCAGTGGAAAAAGGCCCTGGCGCGTTGTTGCCTTCTGTTGGCTCAGGAAAAAACGTTACGGTTAATCCAGGTACGGGTTTGCCATCGACTGTGACAACGCCTGAAACAGGCACCATGTCACTTGGACTGCAACCAGTGATTATCGTGACCGCAAAAAAAGCTGATGCGTAAAACGCAACCAAGCGATTTGAATTCGTTTTCATCTTTTCCGTTTCAATTGATAGATTTCGTTTCAAAAAAAGCCCGATTGGTTTTCACAATCGGGCTTGGTCAATTACAACTTTGAGCGAATTAAAATTCGCCAATGGTTTGTCCGTCAGCCATCGCCGACATGTTTCGCAACGTCGTATTGGACAAATTGTCTGATAGGAACTGTGCAGAACCGTCACAAAGGGCAACGGTCGCGCCTGACTGATGACCACTCGAAACTAAAGCGCGTCCTCGGTAGTCGCCATTGACGACATAACGAATTCCGCCGGTTCGCCCCATATTGGAATATCGGCCAGGCATCGGTGAAGCTGTATCTGGATTGTTCTGCCAACGATGTGAACCAATCCAAATCGCGCCATAAGCGTTCGTTGGTGCAGGACCTGTTTCTGGTTCGCTTGATCGCTCACCAAAAAGAATCGTGTTGCTTGAACCGTCTTGGATGGTTGCAAATCGAGTCCTAGTGTTCATGCCCATAGGACCATGGTGGTGTCCAAAACTATTGTCCAAGCGATGACCATTCCAGCCATTGATACCGGTGTTGCCAACGTAGTTCGAACGTCCGTTAGGTGCATTGATGCCATCCGAGGTATAAAGCGAATTCAAACCAGGTGATGATTGGGTGCTGTTGTCACTTGGGCAGAGAAATGCAGGAATTTGAGTTCCCGACAATTGCTTATTGCCTGGAAGCATCATGTCTTCACCCCAATGCGTAAACAGATTGCATTGGTCGTATAGGTTGTTTTGCTCCATGAATGGAAGAATGAACGAACCCCAGCCCGAGTAGTTTCCGCGATAGGGAGTGCCGCCGCGCCAGACGAATGGTCGGTACTGCTTTTCGTAGCCAGGTCGATTCCAGCCATCCCAACCTGATGGGAATTTCATGTGAGCGCTCTCAAAGTTAAGCGCTGCGAGTGCCAGTTGACGTGCATTGTTCATGCACGCGGTTCTACGAGCTGCCTCACGAACCTGCTGAACAGCAGGGAGCAGCATGCCAATCAAAATGCCGATGATCGCGATGACCACCAACAGTTCGACCAATGTGAATGCCTTGCGGCGTGTCGAATAGTGCATACATCTACCTCTTAAAAAGAACAGAATGAATTGCCGAAAAGTATCTTGAATCTCGCGAAGGCGCTTTTGCAATCGGAATGACAAATTTGGAAAACGCCTCCGTCCGTCTAGTAAAGACAAGTATTGATGTTTCTTTCGGCTATCGCAAAGCAATATTTGCAAACCTGTTGTCCAGAATGTGAGCTCAGATGGATGCCGTTTACCCTTAATTTTTCACTAGTTTTTAAAAGTGAAGAAAAGGAAGCAATAACCAGTTGTTGTTAAGAATCTCCGCATCTCGTGAATCTTTGCGGAAATTTAAGTTCCGTTAAACGGGTGCGCAATAATTTCAATAAAATTTTCAGAAGACAAAAAAAACTTGTCTTTGAAGAGATTTTGCTGCGTGTAAGCCGCACTTTCAACTTGTGGTTTGTCAAATCTGATTTGTCAAAGCGATCAGCCGCAGTGCGTTAGCACCCGGTTCAATCAAAACCGGACGCTACCGCGTGGGCGGCTGATTTTCAACATCCAAATTTTAGGGCTGACGAACCGCCAAAGCGAAATCACCAATACGAAATCACTAGAACGAAACGGATTTAAGAGTGATCTACCGACACTCATTTGCTAATTAGATCTAGGAACCACTCACAACATCGGTGATATCAATCAGTCCGATGACTTGGCCCAGTTCATCAACCACGGGTAACTCGCTCAAGTTTCGACAGGCCAGCGTTTCGATGGCCACGAGTGTTTTACTGCCCGCCGGAACGCAGACTGGTTGGCGAGTCATCACGCTTGAGATAGGACGGTCGAACAAATCGTCTTGCTGTCGTTCAAGCAGTTTGGCCAGATCGCTGTCGGTAAAAATGCCAGTCAATTGATTCGTCTTGTTCAAGATCAAGACGACACCCGAACGGCGATCGCGCCCGCCCTGCTGGACGTAAACTTCTCGAACGGTTTCCGTTTCTTGTGCAACTCTGCATTCGTCGATCGGACGCATCACTTCTTCGACTTTTGAAAGTTTCTTACCGAGTGATCCACCGGGATGAAATCTGGCAAAATCAACGGCTTCGAATTCGTTGACTTTCGAAGTCACCAACGCGAGTGCATCGCCCATCGCAAGCATCAACGCCGTGCTGGTTGACGGCGCAAGCCCAAGGTGGCACGCTTCCTCTGTTTTGCCGTAAT
This sequence comes from uncultured Pirellulaceae bacterium, assembly GCA_964389585.1. Classification (GTDB taxonomy): domain Bacteria; phylum Planctomycetota; class Planctomycetia; order Pirellulales; family Pirellulaceae; genus Mariniblastus. The sequence goes on from CAYMFZ010000200.1 coordinate 8,039, forward strand.
TCAAAATTGCGTCACTGTGCTTGGCGAGCGTCGAATCCGGTTTTGCCGTGATCGAAACAATCGGATTGTCAAATTTCTCAAAGGTCGGAATCAGTTTGAGAATCTCGCTCGTCTCACCACTGTTGGAGAAGACCAAGACTAAATCTTCCGGGCCAACACGACCAAGGTCCCCATGAATCGCTTCGGCAGGATGAAGGTAGTGACTACGCGTGCCTGTCGAAGCAAAAGAAGCAGAAACCTTTTGGCCGATCCAGCCAGCTTTTCCGACACCCGTAACGATCACGGCGCCCAAGCAATTCGAAACCAAATCAACAGCCTCACAGAAATCATCTGGAAGGTTGGCCGCAAGTTCTTGAAGCGCACTTGCCTCTTGCTTGATCACGTCGGTAGCCAGTCGCAATCGTTCGAACTTTGAAAACCCGTCGCAGGAAGCTGGCTGATTCGATTCGTCTGAGCCATCAAATTCCTCGCCAGTGACGATTCTCAAATGGCTGCCGAGGCGATTTGATGAATTGAGTTCGTCATTCCGAGAACGTCGCGAGCTTGGTTGAGAACTCATTACGCTGCCTCCTCAAGATCAAGGTTTCTCATTCGTTGGTAGTCCGGACAACGCGCGAGTAACTGGGCGTGCGTTCCGCAATCGACAACGCGCCCCTTTTTCATCACCATAATTCGATCGACCAACTCAAGCGTCGACATGCGGTGCGTAATCACGACCGTCGTTCGGTTCTTGATAAACTCGGCCAGCGTTTTGTGAATCAGTTTTTCACTTTCAGGGTCAATCTGACTGGTCGCTTCGTCGAGAATCAGAATCTTAGGGTCTTTAAGAATTGCCCGCGCGAGCGAAAGTCGCTGACGTTGGCCACCTGACAACATGCCGCCATGCTCACCAATCGATGACTCGTAGCTCTCTTCCATCTCCGCGATGAACTCGTGTGCGTGTGCTTTTCGAGCGGCCGTTTCAATTTCCGCTTGAGTCGCATCCTCTTTTCCATAGGCGATATTGAGCGCGATCGAATCGTTAAACAGCATCGTTTGCTGCGTGACGTATCCGATTTGGTCGCGCAAATTTTTGACGTCATAGTCACGCACGTTGTGACCGCCAATCTTGATC
>CAYMFZ010000201.1:0-9131 GCA_964389585.1 uncultured Pirellulaceae bacterium
GGCAGGACCAAAGTGGTTTTATCGTTTCGATAGAGCTTGTTTTGATCGCGACCATTCTGGTCATTGGCCTAATCACTGGCCTCAATACGCTTCGGAACGCGGTAACCAGCGAACTTTCTGACGTTGCTGGCGCTGTGCAAGACATGAATCAGAGCTACACCTACAACGGAGTAGCTGGACACTCGAGCCGGGTTCAAGGTAGTAACTTTACCGATGTTCGTGATTGGTGTGACACGCCAGAAGACGCATTCGGACTGGCTGACAACTGCATTTCATTCTTGATTCCGCCTCAAGACGAATTGTAAAACTGACGCTGTCGTTCAAACGACGGCAAACTTTTGGAGCCGAAAGCTGTTGCCAATTTGCCTAATCGGCATGAACCAACAACCTTCGAGACTTCCAACCCTACTGGTCGATCAAACGAGAGGTAAACCCTCTCGTTTTTTTATGCAGATACCTAATGTCGGCAATCGGCAAGGAATCCCAAACGACCCATCGACTTGAAGCAAGCCTTCCAGATTGGTGTGTCCTGCGCTGGCATCATGCAATTGTATGCTGCGCGTTCTCAATCGCTTTCTTATATTTCAGCTACCTTCCAATTCCAGTCGGCGCCACTTGGCAAGCCGTTTGGCAAGGTAATCTGATCGTCCAAGACGGGCTCTTTTCTGGCGTTTTAGAAAGTGATGCTTCGCTGCCCTTGAGCGAAGGCATGCAATATCTTCATCTAAGCTGGCTCTCGAGCGTGATAACCTGGTTGGCTTACCAAGTCGATGGAGCAAACGGAATTTCCATTCTGTTCGCAGCTATCCAGACTTCAACTTTGATGTTGTGGGCAAGGCTGTTTTTCCAACTGACCAATCGCTGGTGGTCTGTTTTTGGCGCATTCTTCCTTGCAGTCGCTTGTGTGTTTCATTTTGACGGGCTTGGGCCGAGTTGCTTTGGTTGGTTCTGTTTCGCGCTCTTTGCGAACCTCGTCTTCGCCGCACAAGAGAATCAAACCTCAAGCTCGGCGGATTGTGTTTCAATTTCGACGGGCGCGTGGTGGCGTTGGTTGGCACTCTTCATCACGATGGTAATTTGGGCGAATTTAGATTGCTCGTTTCTTGTCGGACTAGTGTGGATTGCGGGCCTGACGATTGGAAGGCTGGCAGATTCGGTTCGTGGATTCGCACTCTTTAGATCAGACACGGAGTTACGCGCGCGAATATGGTTGTTGGAACTGTTGGTGCTTGCGAGTTTATTGACGCCACTTTCGTGGACGGCTTGGCAAGCAATTTTCTGTTCGCAAGGTAATCCAATTGCCAATTCGCTCGGTGGTTGGCAACCTGTTTCACTTGCATCTTGGAGTGGTGCCGTGATCGCGGTCGCTTGGGGGATTTGGTTTTGCATTGCTCGAAACGTGCGAACAATCGGCATAGCAAATTTGGTTTGCCCGGTCATTGCCACGATTGCTGTTGCGATTTCTGCGCCAATGCTCATTTGGTTTGCTCCCTTGATGCTGATCGCAGCTTGTTCGATGGCAACGCCTGCTGAATCAGACGCCAGACCGACCAACGAGAACTCTGAAGAGCGCCCACTTCGTTTTGCATTTACTTTGATTTGTGGATTGCTGATTTGGATTGGGTTCTCGCTTTCTCCTGTCAGCCAGCCAGTGTTAGGTGGTACCAAGCGAACGGATGCTCAACTTCATTCACAAGGCACGCCATTTGAATTGAAAAGCTTTATCGCAAACTCTTGGAGCGATAAAAAGCAGAAGCAACATCACCCGACACCTTTGCTTTGGTCGCCGAATTACTGGAGTGACTTTATCCAGCCACCTGGCCATCCAATTTCGGTGTTCGCCAATTCAAACCTCACGTCATTGCCGGATTTGGCTCAGACAGACTATCACGCGATTTATGCGGGGCGTGGAAGTTGGGCGAAGACGCTCGAACGGTACGCGGTAACCGACTTGGTCGTCGATAAAAAGCACCAACCGATCTTGTACAAGAATGTTCGCACATCACCCGGACATTGGCGCGTTGTCTACGAAGACGAACAAGCGATGATGCTGACACGAAGGAAATCGAATGTTAAGTAATACGCTTGCTAAAGTATTTACAAACGGAAAAGTTTTTCTTGCGATTCAGACCGTTATCTTGTTCGTCATTGCAGGATCAGCAATCGGCTGGACAGCCAGAACAACCCCCCGTCTCAGCGCACCGAATCTGAATTCCGAACCGAGAGTCGTTGGTCCGCTTCACGATTATCCGTTCGTCGTTTCCGATGAGCAATTGGAACTTGTGCTCGAGAAAATCAAACCTAGCTTTCAAAAGCAACCACCCAAGACAAACTTTGTCGACCACGCGTTGCGGCTGTGGGGTGTAGATGTTGAGTTTGGTGACGACGCGATTGATGGACGGGTGCTTCGAGAGTTGCTTGTCAATGATCAGGTTTTTGATGAGGTTTGGGGGAAATCTGAGTTGCCTTTGTTGATGCCCAATGAAAATGGAATTGCGGTTCGGACTCAAGAAGGACGCTCGACCGTCAGCCACGTTGACCATTTGTTGGGAAGTTTGGCGGAGGTCGGAACGCCGCTCGATTTTCCAATCGTTGTGCGACAGGGTGATAATAAAAAAAGCAAAGCGACGATGTTCGACTTGATTGAGCACGCGACAAATTCATTCAGGCTTAATCAAAAAGAATACGAATGGACGACATTGGCGTTGGCGTTTTACGCCGCCGATGCGCAGCCATGGGTTACACAAGAAGGCCAGGAAGTCGACTTCAATCGACTTGCGAAGCGGCTGATGCGACAACTTCAACCGCAAGGCGTTTGCTATGGTCAGCACCGCGTTTATACGTTGGTCGTGCTTTTACGAATCAATGAACAAATCAAAACTCAATCCGAGGCGAAGCTTGATGGCTTGCTGGATGACGAAACACGCGTTGAGGTTGTGGACTATCTCAAGTCACTAACCAAAGCACTTTATGAAAACCAATCGGAAGATGGGTCTTGGGATGGGAATTGGGCAGACACTTCGATTCCTGTTCGCGACCCCGAAACGAATGAACTCAGCCGTCAAATACTGGCGACAGGACATGCTTTGGAATGGTGGGCGATGGCGCCGAAGGATCTTCATCCACCACGCGAAACCATTGTTCGCGCAGGTCAATGGTTGGCCCGTGAAATCGGAAGCATGGACGATCGTTCTGTGGAGAAAAACTATACCTTTCTCACACATGCAGCGCGGGCGTTGGCGCTTTGGCGCGGCAAGTTTCCTGCGGAACATTTCGAACGATTCAAACAGCGTAGAGGTTCTCACGATTCAGTCGTTCCCGTGACTCATTTGAATGGCCCAGCGAATTGAATCTGCGATTGGCGATGATTGGGCGATGATTGGGCCGACGACTGAAGTGGGTAACGTATGCAGAGAGTTACTAAGTCGAATTGAAGGTTCAATTTTTGGCAAACGTTTACTGAAATTGAGTCGCGAGTGACGCTTGGAAACTTCCGGCAGAAGTTACCCACTAATTACGCTTTGGCACTCGCGACGCCCGCTGATGGAAGCCGTGGGCGCGAGCTTGGCTGGCAATTTGGTGGCAAACCCTGACGGTTGTTCGCATCGCAACGGTGCTGGCTCAACTTGGTGAACAGTTGAAAGTCTGATTGTAACGACTCAACCGCATTTGCCCGCTATTCGAAAACAGAATCCCGATACATCAGGTGGAGGGAATACCCTATGAACTTGATCGAATCCAATCTTACTTTCGTTTCCGTCGCGATCATTTTGTTCACGTCGGTGGCAGTTGTTACCGACTTAAAGTCGCGACAGATTCCGAATTGGCTCACCGTTTCATCATTCGCACTGGCTTTGATTTTCCATTTATTCACCGGTGGATGGTCGGGGCTATTGCTATCGATCGGCGGATTTGCCACCGGGTTCGGAATCCTGCTTGTGCTTTGGCTAATCGGCGGTGGAGGCGGTGGCGACGTGAAACTAATGGGCGCCATTGGAGCATGGGTCGGTCCAGTGCCGACGGTCATGATTTTTGTTGGCTCGACGGTTTGCGCAGTCGTTTGCATGTTCGCACTTGTGATTTGGCAAGCAGCCAAAGCGGGACAAGCGACCACGGAAAATGAAGGTGCCAATCCAGCGAAAAACAGTCTGACGAAGCAGTCTCTTCCGTTCGCGGTGCCTGCTTCTATGGCGACCTGGATCGTTGTCTTGATCCAGATTATCAAACAGTGACCGACCGAGCGGGTGATCAAAACGGGCCGATGGATCGGCTTTAACTCCAAGGCGTCATTCAAAGGATTGAATGGCCAGCAAAATGTCAAAGATCAATTCGGGAACAATCTTGATCGCGTTTCTCGCCGTCCTTTCCGGATTGGCGGGCGTTTATCTGCTTCGTCAGTCGATGAAGCAACCACCCATTGCGGTCGTCCAACAGGAAGAGCCCTCGGCCCCTGCTTTGCCCAGTCGACAGACGGTTCCCATGACCAGTCGTTCGCTTCCGGCTGGTCACAAGATTTCGCTGGATGATGTTGCAATCGTAAAACTGACTCGCGATCAGATCAAAGACTACGGATTGCGAAGTGCGTTTATGACCAACCCCAAACAGATTATTGGGAAAACGATCAGCAAACCTTTGGAACGCGGCAAGACCTTTGACACCGCCAATTTCTATCCCGAAGGAACGGGGCCGGGAATCGCAAACCGAATCAAACCGGGGCGACGAGGCGTAACTGTTTTGTTGACTCCCACCAATGCGTTGATGGGATTCGCAGGTTCAGGACAATCAGTAGACGTCTTGTTTCATTACGGTCAAAACGATTCCGACGAGGCAAACCGATTCGATCCGACGCAGCGGAATCCAACCAGCAATCAAGACCCCAATGACTTGCGCCAGCGGAGCAGGGATCGAATTGAGCGTCGATATCGAAACGCGACGGTGACGCTGGTTGAGAATGCTGAAATTCTGGCGTTGGGTGACAAGACGGTTCCCACCGAAGACGCGAATGGCTTACCAGAAGTCTCGCGAGTACCAGTGACTTTGTTGGTCACGCCTGAAGATGCCAAACTAATTCGAGTCGCAGATGGCCACGGTGAATTGTCGCTAACGCTGCGAGGCCCTGCCGAACAAGTCGTTACGAAACTTGCCAAGGCGACACAGAAAACGAATTTGAAAGCGACACGCTTAGACAGCATTATCCCGTTGGAGCCGCGCGTTCGCGCGATGCAAATTTATCGCGGCCAAAAATCAACGGTGATGCAATTTGATCAAGAAGATTCTCTCAGCCACCGTGTCGTTGATTCTCCAAACGCCAATCGAGTAGAGCAGAATACGACCTACGATTCGCGGTTACCAACACCTTGGGCAAGTCAACACAGTCGCGATCCCAAGCCAAACCCGACCTCATTCGGAAGAGTCAATTCGCCAGATGAGGTTTCCAATCTGCTGCAAGTGCCACCAGCCAGCGCGTTCAATCAAATTTCCGAGGAAGACTCAATTAAGGATTCAATTGGCAAACCCAGCGAGCCACGCGTGATCGTTGAGCCCTCGCCGTTTCAAGGCGTGGAGCTTTCCATGCCGCCGATTGGGGAATCGCCATGGGAGGAATTGCCGTGAGTGTTCCTTTGACTACTTCTGGTGAAACGGTTGTTTATGATTTCGCACGCCCGGTCGCAATCACAAACGCACTTTCGAATGAAATCAAGTTTCAAAAACTCAAGACTCAAATCCATGAGTCGCTTGTTGCTTCCTTGGACTTGGTGGCCGCCAATGGGATGACTGACCAACAATTGCGTCACGAGTTGAAGCCATTCATTGAGAACGAGCTTTCCGACTTAAGCCTGTCGAACAAAACGCTGTCGAAAGAAAATCGTTCGAGGTTGGAAAAAGAACTTCACGACGAAATGTTTGGCGTTGGTCCTTTGGAAAAATTGCTGGCTGATCCAACGGTAAGTGATATCTTGGTCAATCATCCACATGAAGTCTTCATCGAGCGGAATGGCCAGCTTGAATCGACGAATGTTGTGTTTGCAGACTCGGCCCATCTTCTACGAATTATTCAACGAATTGTTTCGCAAGTTGGTCGTCGCGTTGATGAGATCAGTCCGATTGTTGACGCGAGGTTGCCGGATGGGTCACGAGTCAATGCGGTGATTCCTCCTTTGGCGCTCGACGGGCCGAAACTTTCGATTCGACGATTTGGCAAACATCATTTGCAGCTAGATTCGCTTTTGCAAAACGGATCGCTGACTCGTTCGATGGCTGACTTTTTAAGTGCAGCCGTTCAAGCCAAAGTCAACATCTTGATCTCGGGCGGAACGGGCGCGGGAAAAACGACTCTCCTCAATGCGCTTTCCGCTCAGATTCCTGCCTCGGAACGAATCGTCACGATCGAAGACTCCGCTGAGTTGATCCTTCAACATCGCCACGTTGCCAGAATGGAAACTCGGCCGCCAAATAGCGAGGGCTTCGGCGAGTTTACGCAGCGCGACCTCGTTCGCAACAGCTTGCGAATGAGACCCGATCGCATCATCGTAGGCGAAGTCCGTGGCGGTGAAGCGTTAGACATGCTTCAAGCGATGAACACCGGTCATGAAGGCTCGATGTCGACGATCCACGCAAACGACACGCAAGATGCGATCAGTCGGCTGGAGCTGATGATTGCGATGACCAAGCTCGACTTGCCGTTGCCCGTCGTCCGTTCTTATATCGCCTCAGGAATCAACATTCTTGTTCACGTTGCCAGACTTAAAGGCGGTGTGCGACGAGTGACGCGCGTCAGTGAGCTTTCTAAAACCGATGTTCAAACAAGCGTTGACGGCGTCGGCTATCGACTGAACGACATTTTTAGTTTTCGGCGTACCGGAACGGATGTTGATGGCATCGCGGCAGGACATTTCGAAATTTCTTCGCGGCCGCCCGAGTGCTTGGCAAAATTCGAAGAGGCTGGAGTTTCGTTTGACGCTGGAGTTTTTCAAGATTCAACGAGCAACTTGAACGTTGATGACCAGGGGGCCAACCATGGCCCCTTTTGAGATTTTGATATTCTGTTGTCTGAGTGGGAGCGTGTTCGCGAGCGCTCTCGTACTCAAGCGAGTAATGGCTCCCGCACCGGAATCTGTTCCGCAACTAAAGTCATTCAATCTGCCCGAGGCCAATAGTGATGCCAGGCTATCTGTTCAATTGGACCGATGGCTGGCAACAACCATCCGAAAATCTGGCTTAACGATTTCTCCATTGACGTTCAGCATGATGTTGATTTGTGGCTCGATTATGACAGGAGTCGCGAGCTGGTTCGGCCAGTCGATTTGGCTTGAAAAGCCAACCGTGACCATGACCGCGTTAAGTGTTTTTGCGGCAGTCATGCTGGGTTTGATTGCGCTGAGGCTTGCGGCGAAGCGACGCGAGAAACAGTTCTCCAAACATTTCCCTGCTGCGATCGAGTTATTGGCTCGCTCCGTACAAGCCGGCGAAAGTCTCGAAGGATCATTGGAATTTGCTGCGAAATCGTCCGAAGAGCCAGTCGCATCTGAGCTTCTGCATTGTGCTCGGCAATTGCAAGTCGGTCGTTCAGTCGCTTCTGTGATGAGCGATCTGTCCAATCGTTTTTCCATGATGGATGTTCGCATTTTTGCTCACACTGTTTCGATTCATCGAGAGACTGGCGGACGGTTGTCGGAAACGTTGATTCGATTGGCCAGGGTGATCCGACTGCGTTCCGAGTACCTTCAAAAGATTCGAACGATGACGGGCTTGGGAAGATTCGCCGCGATGGCGATCGGCTACATGGGCGTGTTTGTGTTGGCCTACCTGTCATTCATGCACCCGGAATACATTCAAAAACTCTGGGCGTCACCGCTTGGCCAAAAGATGGCGATCTATGCTTTGATCTCAGAATTTGTCGGCGTCGTGTGGGTCGCCGTCGTTCTTCAATCGGAGAATTAGCCGATGGATCAGCTTGGTTTTGGCTTGGTGTTCATTGCGATCGCTTCTGTCGTTTGGCTAGTTGGTCGATTGTCGTTTGCATCCAAGAAAACGACGGGAGTCGTGCGACCGCGTTCCGCATTTGGAGCGGCAACGACGGCACTTGCTTATGCTTTTCCAATTCGATTGAAAAAGAAAAAGGAACTTCAATCGGAGTTGGTAAGAGCAGGCCACTACAACTCAAATGCAACTGAGAACTTTCTTGCTCGCCGCAATTTCGCGATGATGATTTGCTTGGCTTTGGTCGGTTGGTGCTTGGCGACTGAGATGTTTCCAGACAAGGAGCTGTTGGTTGGCGCGGTCGGTTTGGCGATGGCAATTTTGATTTACAGTTTGCCAAAACTAATTCTTTCAGCGAAGGCAAAGCGACGAACTCAACGAATTGAGTTCGCGTTGCCAGATGCTTTGGATATGGTCTCGATGTCAATCGAAGGAGGAGTTCCTTTGCAAAAGTCATTAAAGCTAGTGGGTACCGAGTTTCGTCAAACACACATTCCATTGGCTGAAGAGCTTCAGATTATTGCTCGGCAGACGGAAACCGGCTCACTTGAAACAGCGATGAAGCAATTTGCCAAACGTCTTGATTTGCCAGAAGTCGTTGCGTGGTCGGCCATGCTCGCACAAAGTCAACGACTGGGCGTGCGAATGGTCGATGCGATGCGTGAATATGCAGACCGAATTCGAGAAAACCGAAAACAGAAAGCGGAACTTGCTGGTCAAACCGCGACTGTAAAACTGTTGCTTCCCGTAGTTCTTTGTTTAGCGCCGCCAATTTTCATCTTGTTGATAGGCCCCGCAATCCTCGACTTCCGCGAGTTCATTAATCGAGAAAAAGACAATGGTGCCGAGTTGATTCAGGAACTTGATGACCGGCAAGAAATCGCTTCGTCTGGAGAATTGACGAGCCGAAGCAACAGACGCTGAATCGAAACGAATAAATTCTCGTTTTTTATCCTCTGCCAAAGTCGATTGGAAACAATACAAGCTCGAAGCGCAAGCGAGTGGGAATCCAACCAAGAGAACTGCAAAGTGGCTTTCGAAGACTTTTGCAGCGTCGAATATAGAATTAGTGGGTGACTCTTGCCGAGAGTTACCGAGCCGATGAGCGGACTCGTTTATCGATAAAACGCTTGCTGAAATTGGGTCTTGCG
>CAYMFZ010000202.1:0-7802 GCA_964389585.1 uncultured Pirellulaceae bacterium
GCAGAAACCTATTGAGTTGATTAATAAAACGTTACTCTGCGCGTCTTGGCGCTTTCCGTGACCTCTGCGTTAAACGCAAGTAGGAGCAAGAGAGAAAGAGCCCGGCGATAGACGTTGGCGAAATGAAGTGAAATTCGTTACCACTTCTAACTTACAACGGCGCATGAAAAAGCCAGCCGAGATTGGCTGGCTGGTATTTGTTTTTGAGGCGCTGGAAGGACTAGCTGGCAGGAGACTCTTTTGACTGAACGCGTTTTTGAATGTCAGTCTCAATCTTGCCAAATACTTCTTCATGCCGTTGAACAGAAACGTGAAGAGCGTGCAGCAATCGCTTTGCCGTGTAAAAATTCAAAACGATACGTTGCTGAATCTCAACCGGTTTGTCGTTGGCTCCCATTGGCTGTGCATTCATTCCAAAGTCGACGATCAACTCCTCTGGCGAACCAGTCACGCGACAGAAGTTCGCGTAGCAACTAATCGTCTTTGATTCGTCAACAGAGATTGGACGTTGTTGACCGGCAGCTTCTTTTTTTGGTTCGTTTTCAGCCATGGAAATTTCCTTGCAGGATTGTGTGCGTTTAGACGAGTTGCGATCAACCAATCATCTCGCGATCATTACACTTCGTCAAGATTAAAAGGACGTTTCGCTGCTTTTGAAAGTTCCCGCAAAGGTTAACCTGCGTCGATTTTTCCGAATAAAAGTATCGGTCCGATCAGGTTTTCCGGCTCAGTATTGCGAGTTCGAAAGCTATGACGAGTGAATCGACCGATTCGTAGTCGAAGAAATGAAACAACTCGTTGTCGGTATTGTTTCGTCCAACAGTGAAACAGAAACGGTACAAAAGGTGTCAGACTGTACCAATTTTCTGTTGGCGTTTGGTGAAGAAAATTCGGTGTGTAGAATTCTGTCTGCTTTCAATGGTCGATGTAGTTTCGAGAGGAAAGCGATGTCGTATTGTCTTGTCTAGTATTTCCTTTACCGCCAATGAATCGTTTTCAAATTGTCGTTTCTGTTTTTGTTCTTGCTATTCAGGTTGGACATCTCAACGCACAAAGTTTCAAAGCTGAGCTTCAGCCGTTAATTCAGAACTCATGTGCCCATTGTCATGATACTGATGAAACAGAATTCAACGTTGAGACATTGGGCCATGATCTCGCGAATGCGAAAACCTTTCGCAAATGGGAGAAAGCGTTCGACCGAATTGAGCGTGGCGAGATGCCTCCCGCTTCAGAGGATCGCCCAGACGCCGGGCAATTGGAGATTGGTTTGAAGGCTCTAAAGCGTGAACTGTCTGCCGCCAGCGTCGCGAGACAAGCAAAAATTGGGCGCGTTCCGTCTAGGCGTTTGACCAAGTTTGAACTTGAAAATACGATCCGCGATTTGTTCTTGATCGATCGCGATGTGACCAGTGGAATTCCAGATGAGGTTGAGTCAGGCAGTTTTGATACTGTGGGGGCAACTCAGCGGATTTCTGCGGTTCACATGGAAAGCTACCTTCGCGCGGCAGATGAAACTTTGGATTTAGCCATTCGTTTGGATCGCCAACCGTACACTTACAACGAGGTCAATTTCGAGCGGTTGGAGGAATGGCATGAAAAGCCGGCCAACCAAGGTGGCAACGTTACGCGGAAACTAAAATCTGGCGATGGGATCGCGTTGTTTACGGACGTCGATTACTTGACGTATTTTAGTTACCACATTGAGGGCGCAGGAATTCATCGATTGACGGCGAAGGTTGAAGCCTTTCAATCCAAGACGCCAGTGACTGCGAAGTTCATTGTCAAAGAGCCTTCGGGAGCCGCTCGATTGGTGAAGGCCATCGATCTTAAGCCGAATGAACCTCAAACCGTTGAAGTCAAAACGTTTTTAAAACCTGGTGACATTCCTTATTTGACAGTCGATCTAGAGGTGTCCAATCGTTTCAGCGGCGTGTTTCTAGTTGGGTCAAAAACTTACAAGGGGCGCGGTTTAGCAATCCATTCTCAAACGATTGAAGGTCCGATTTTTGAGTCTTGGCCACCACCGAGTACAAGGCGAATCTTTGACGGACTTGAGTTTGTGAAAACGAGTAAGTCCGAAAAAGGGCCTTTTCGGATCGAATTGACCAATTCAATCGAGGAACATGTTTCGAGTATCGTGAGACAGTTCGCGCCGCTTGTGTTTCGTCGCGACGTTTCTGCTGACGAACTCGATTCGTTTGTAGAGCTTGCAGACTCGGCGATCGAAGAAGGTCGAGAATTAAAAGACGTTGTCCGGATTCCACTTCGCTCGATGCTAAGTTCACCTCAATTTCTGTTGTTCAACAACCAACCGGGTGAGCTTAATGATTTTGACCTCGCCAATCGACTTTCGTATTTTCTTTGGAAGAGCATGCCTGATGAAAAATTGTTGAAACTGGCAAGAGAAGGCCAATTGAGTAAGTCGGAGACCTTGAAATCCCAAGTCAATCGAATGTTAGACGATGAAAAGTCATCGCGGTTCGTCAACGATTTTGTCGGGCAATGGTTGCGATTGGATCACGTCAATGTAACCGCGCCGGATGATGGGCTTTACCCAGAATTTGATGAATTGCTTGGGGATTCAATTCCCAAAGAGACACAACTGTTCTTTGCGGAGATGGTTAAGCAAAATCTATCGATGACGAATCTGATTGACTCGGATTTCACGATCCTCAATCGAAGACTCGCTAAACACTACCGAATAAAAGACGTCGAGGGTCAGCATTTTCGAAAAGTCGATTTGCCACCAGGTAGTCCACGCGGCGGAGTCTTGACGCAGGCTGCGATCTTAAAAACAACGGCCAATGGAACCACGACGTCTCCAGTGACCCGCGGCAATTTTGTGCTGACGAATTTCTTGGGAACACCACCTTCACCTCCTCCGCCAGACATTGGATCGGTGGAACCAGACACACGAGGCAAGACGACGATTCGTGAAATTCTTGCCGCCCATCGCGATATGGAATCGTGCAACACTTGTCATCGAAAAATTGATCCGCCTGGATTCGCTCTTGAAAGTTTCGATCCAATTGGAGGCTACCGAAGATTTCATCGGGCGTCTGGTGGAGAGCGAACATTCGGGGGATTTACAACGAAACTACCTCCAAAGCGAGGTCCAAAGGTCGACGCGAGTGGCGTAACCGATGATGGAAAAGAGTTCACGGGCATAGAAGAGTTTAAGCAACACTTGCTTGAAAAAAAGGAACAAGTCGCTCGGAATTTTGTTTCACAATTAGTTGTCTATTCAACCGGAGGAGAAATTCAATTCGCCGACCGTGATGAAATTGAGTCCATTTTGAATCGAACCCGCGAGACTGATTTTCTTGTAAGAGACATTGTTCATGAAGTTATTCAAAGCAAGATTTTCAGGTATCAATAAGTCTTTCTTTTTTGAAACTTAACTCTGATCAACAGTCGGTGTCTGATAGTCGTTGATCACACCGTGGTCAAAACGAAATAGCTTAAATTTAGTTCAACATCAATTTGATCTTTGAAAGCTAATTCGGCAAAAGGCACCCAACAAAAACCGTTCGATAAAACGTGTTAATTGCAGCGCAATCAATGACAATGAATGTGAAATCAACTAATGAAACCAATCAATCGACGTACACTTCTTAAAGCCGCTGGCGTTTCGTTGGCACTTCCATTTCTTGAAACGATGCAACCGGCGTTGGGCGCGCTTGCCAATTCCGCGCCACCCAAACGCATGGTAACGATTTGCACGGCGTTGGGACTGCATCCAGCCAACTTCTGGCCTAAAACGACGGGCGCAGGTTACGAACTGACGCCGTACCTTAAACTACTGAAAGAGCATCGTGATGAGTTCACGGTTTTCTCTGGACTTCAACACGAAGACCAAACGGGGCGCCAACCGCACGACAGTGAAATGACTTTCTTGACATCGGCGCGAAAGCCAGGAATGGGAGGCTTTCGAAATTCTATTTCTGTAGATCAGATCGCGGCCGACAAGATTGGTAAAGCGACTAGATTTTCTTCGATTTCCCTAGGAACCGCGAATCGAAGAAGTCAGTCTTACACCAGCGGCGGAGTGATGATTCCGGCGGAGACTAGCCCGGCCAATCTGTTTGCTCAAATGTTTCTCGTTGGTAAGCCAAACGAAGTCGTTCGTCAAAAACAACGTCTGTCAGATGGGCGCAGTATTCTTGATCAATTGAGTAGTGAGACGAAGTCACTCAAGCGAAAGGCGAGCGCTGCCGATAACCATTTGCTTGATGACTACTTTGATTCGGTTCGTAAAGCCGAATCCAATATTGGCGAGATGCAAGGATGGTTGGATAAACCGAAACCCAAAGTTAATGCCAAGCAACCAGCGGACATTCCCGACCCGGCGGATTTGATTGGGCGGACGCAATTGCTGGTTGATTTGGTTCCGCTCATTGTTCAAACCGATTCGTGTCGCGTGATTAGCCTAATGGTTCAAGATCACTACGTCGTACCGAAAGTTGAAGGCGTCACTGGAAATCATCACAACCTTTCTCACCACGGCCAAGATCCATCGAAGATCAAACAGCTTCAAAAGATCGAAGCCGGCATTGTCGGGTGCTTTGAAAGTTTACTCTCTCAAATGAAATCTAGTTCCGAGAATGGCGCGAGCTTGTTGGATCACACTTCCGTTTTGTTTGGAAGTAATCTTGGCAATGCGAACGCACATGATGCGAAGAATCTTCCGATTGTTCTTGCTGGTGGTGGATTTAAACATGGTCAGTTTGTGAAGCAAAAAGAGGGAACGCCGTTGTGTAATCTATTCGTGAAAATGCTTAATCATACAGGTGTTGAAACGGAATCGTTTGGGCAAAGCACTGGTGAGTTGAGTTGGTGATTGAGGTTGTTTGGTGGGTTGTGGATTTGTGAATTGATGTGAGGGGTGAGCGGGCAACCTTCGCTTCGCATCAGGTTGGCGCTATTTCACGGAGTGAAATGCCACAATGTTCAGTCTGTTTGCCAAAACGCTGGTCGAAGTCTGATTATCAATCACCTCCTCCTCTTCTTAATCCTACTCCTACTCTTACTCTTACTCTTACTCTTACTCTTACTCTTACCTCACTCCCGCCCAAACGACCTCACTCTTTTGTCAGTTAGATGAGCAAGATCCGCTAGATCACATCGCCTGTTTGGCTTGCCTGATCCATCGCTGTAATCCCGGCGCCCATTTGCCATTGATGATTTTCTTAAACTGAATTTTGGCTTCGCTTTTGCGTCCCATCTCTTTCAATGCCGAGGCATATTCGAAAATCCATTGAGGGTTGGCCGTATCCCATTGCGGAGCCTCACGAAGCCAGCGAACTGATTTGGCAAGATCACCTTGATCGCGATACCATTGGCCAACCAGCGAATAAGTCGCAGCGTCTTTTGGCTTTTGATCAATCGCCGTTGAGAGGTATTCCCAAGCTTGTTCTTTATGTCCCGCCTTCATCAATAGATCTGCCATCTCACCAGCCAAAGCCGCATTGTCTCGGTCGACATTCCGCCACCGATCCCATGTTGCTTTGGCCCTCGTGAGAATCGCGTCAATTTTCGCGTCACGACCATTGTCGTGCTTGCGGATCTTTGAAATCGAGGCATCGTATTGACGCCACAACCATTGGTAGCGTTGGCGAAATGCATTCAAGTTGATGGCCGATGGCAAGTACGGTTGTTCGGCGGCTAGGGCACGCTCTTCGAAATCGACCGTTCGCTTCATGTCGCCGGTTTGAACGGTCAACCGAGCCATGGAGGCTAAGAACGCTGGCGAAAGCGGAATCTTGTTGGCTTCCAACTCGGCCAAAATGATGTCGAATTGCTCAAGCGCTTCTTTGTGTCTGCCACCCGCCCACAACGAAGTGCCAAATGCGAATCGTTTCAAGAGCGTGTGATCGGCTTTCTTGTCAGTCAAGCCAAGCTTTGACTTCGCGGCCGCGTAGGCTTTCTCCGCAAGCTTTGCCTCGCCCCAGATTGCACGTTCTTCGGCAAAATGCAAAAGCTCAGAAATCGAGCCATTGCTTTCTATTTCCTCAAGTCGTAGATCCAAGTATTTCAACAATCGTTTCTCATCGACTTGTTTGACGATTCGAATGACTCGATCGATCAAGATTGGATGCGAGTCTTCTTTGGCTAGTTCGGATTGCCATCTCCAAAAAGCATCAGCGACTTTCTTTTTTTCTTCATCGTTTTGGCAACGATCCGCCGCAATCATGAGTGCAGCAACGCCCCAAGCTGAATCGTCTTTGAGTTCAAGTAATCGATCAACGTTCTGGTTGTAATAGCTCGCTGCGGCTGCCAACAACAAACGAGACTTGGGGAAATTCTCTTTAAACCGTTTGAACCTACTGTCTGCCCGCCTGATGCGTTTTTCCTCGGAGTTGTTGATTGAATTGGCGTTGTATGTGTCGTGATAATGCCACAAATGGTCAACCAGCCCCTTCGCGTTGCCGGGTTTGTCTGGCCGAACATTGCCGTTGTGTCGTTTCGTAAAGTACTTAATCAGTTTCGCCTGTTCTGACTTATCGGACTTGTTGACAAGATCGCCGAGCTCGCTGTAGGACGGAGCAATGCCAGCCGATCCAATCAACGTGATATCTCCTCGACGGGTGGAGCGATCATGTTTTCTGAGCGTAAGAATCAATTGTTTTGCGGCGTTCTGCGTTTCAGCGTCTGTGCCCCATTGTCTGCGGCCAAAATCCTGAAGGCGGCTCAGGATTTCGTGTCGCATGAGCGTGATTGCTTCATCAGCCGATTTCAAAGGAAAGTCTTTTTTCTTTTTCGCAGCGACGTCGTCATCGGTTAAGCCTTTTAGTTCGTTCAATTTCTTTCTATAGAAAGCTGGCTTTTTCAAAGGCATCTCGATCACAACCGATTGGTCGAGAGATTTTGAAAACGCATCGTCCGAATTCAATGGCTTGGCCTTGTAGGTCTTTGAACCCTCGATTGGCTCTTTCTCTGAAGCCATCTTCCAATTCAAGGCAACATTTTCGGCTTCGTAAGTAAACGAAATCGAATGCAAGGTCTGATCACCCTCCATCCAGTTCTTGCTCAAGATTCGACCTTGATGATCGGCTTTGATGAGTATATAAGCCGGCTCCGCTTGCTCCATTTCTGATTGGTCCTCAGAAGAATCAGTTTCGACTGATTTCGATTTCTTTTCTGCGTCAGATTTTGCGACGGTGAGCTTCAGCGTAAAAGTCTCTTCGTTATTTTCTAGTAACTGCACGTCAAAGGTACGAGCGAGCGATTCGGCCGGCTGAACCAAATGTGGTGCAAAATTTCGAAGCTGTTCCAACCTCAACTCGGAGGCATCTCGTCGGGCAACGATTCCAATTTCGTCATAGCATTGCAAGATTTGCGTACCATCGCAGACAAAAGACTCGGTTAAGTACATGTCGTTTTGATGCTTGAATGCAAAACGATCCTTGGCACCGACCAAAAATTCATTTTCGTTATCTTCAAAACGAATGGCGACAGTTTGAAATTTGGAACGAGAGTCTTCGATTGCTTTCTTGGCCTCGGCGTCGATGGAACCGAACGGCTTGGGCGAACCGAATTGTTTTGCAACTTCATCCAGCATGTCAGCTTCGGTGCTGTAAAGTCCGGACGCGTATCTCGTTAGGTCATTCGACCAACGATAGTCATGGTAGACTTGGATGGTCGGAGTATTAAAAATCTGTACTTGCGGTTGATAGCCCCAGCCAGAATTTCCCCAAAATTTCGCCGTCGACTCCATTCTCGCGCCAACCTGATCCATTTTCGCGATGGCAACTTCGATTGCTTTCTTCTCGGCGATCTGTTTCTTGGTTTTTACATTGAGG
>CAYMFZ010000202.1:7812-9124 GCA_964389585.1 uncultured Pirellulaceae bacterium
GTCAATCTCTTATGAAGCAGATCAGCCGCAAGGATTGCGGACATGCCCGGTTGGCTTCGAATCGGTTTTTGAACGACATTGTAAAGCGAAGTTGCTCGAGTATTTTTTTTGAAGTAGCCAGAAGTTGATTGATACCAAACATTGTTCATCCTTCGGCTCAGAACGAACCCACGTCCGCCACCAAATCCCCCGCCACCGCCACCAAGTCCCCCTCCACCCATTCCGGGTCCGCCCATGCCACCAGACATTCCTCCAAAGTCACCCCCCATGCCCGCGAACCCTTCACCATCCATTCCTGGAAGAGCATCCATTCCCGCAGAGATGACATCCAAAGTGCCGGGCCTCAACTCAGGTAGAGCCACGGTTAGCGCATCCAATTCTTCGCCCACATCCATCAGCAAACCCGAGTCAATCAGCCCATCCAAATCGAAGTCACTTTCCAGTATTTCTTGCAAAGCACTACCTTGATTGATATTTGCACTATTGCTTAAGTCGATCGAATCCCACGAATCCCACGAATTCCATCCACCGCCCCACATGTTCCAGCCATTCCAGCCGTGTCCAGATTGCGCGTTGTACTTTTCAATGTCCCGCTCAATTCGCCTTCTCCGTTTTGATACCGCTTTTTTATACGGACCAATCAATTGTCGATTGAGTGGTTGGCGATACGTTTCAGGTTGTGACATTGCTAGTGGCGAACGAAAACCAAGCTGATAAGGTGGCTCCTCTTGTGGTCTGAAGAAAAAGCCTGGTGAAGGCGAAGGATCCAATTGCGGCAACAAACTCATTTTGCCAAATTTACCGCTTCTGCCTTGAAAACGTCGAAAACGGGATTCGAATCGGGGCTTGAATCGCGCCGGTCCATCAGAAAGCTGATTCACCATATTCAATGGCAAGGAACTACGGTTTCGAAGCACACCCGTTCCAAACTCAACGGCCGTTCGATTTTGCCCAGCACTCAACAGAAAGCCCAATGTCATCAACCGCGTCATGTCGCTATCTGGATAAATTTCAGCGTCACAAATCTCGTACAGACTTGTCCGTGAATCTATTGATTCATTGTTCCAAAGATAAAACGGAGCGTTAATGCGAATCTGGATGTTGTCAACGATCTCTTGAATCGACTGTGGCTGAGTCGTGGCTTCGATTTTTGAGTCTTCTCCCTTGAATTCACCCCATCCCCAATTCCAACGATTCCAATCGACCGGCTCTTTGATGACTTCGATTTCTTTGGGTGCGTCGTACGTAGCCCAGTGGTCTTTCCGACCACGCTCGACCTCGTATTCCTCGTACATCTTGTCGTCTTCCAACA
>CAYMFZ010000203.1:0-9118 GCA_964389585.1 uncultured Pirellulaceae bacterium
CATCGGCCGTTGCGACCACAACCGTATAAGGATACTCAACAAGAATTTCGTCATGATGACCGAACGCGGCGTGAACAACTTCTTCGCCTTCACCATGTCGCTTCAACAGGTCGGCACCAATCTTGGGATGCCCACCTTCCATGTCATGATCAGCCGCCTTGCCGATGTCGTGAAGTAATCCACATCGTTTCGCCAACCGGCCATCGAGCCCCATCATCTCAGCCAACAAGCCTGCGATGAATGCGACTTCGATGCTATGACGCAGAACATTTTGGCTATAGCTGGTTCGGAAATGCAAACGGCCCAGCAAGTCGATAATCGGCGTCTTTAGGCCATGAACGTCGACTTCTTGGGCGGCTTCGGTTCCCTTTTTGCGAATCAAGCCGTCCATTTCGGGTTGGGTTTCCTTGACGACTTCCTCGATGCGCGACGGATGAATTCGCCCATCGGCAATCAGCTTGTCCATTGAAAGTCTCGCGATCTCACGGCGGACGGGATCGAATCCGCTCACGATAATCACGCCGGGCGTGTCGTCGATAATTACATCAATGCCAGTTTCTTTTTCAAACGCTCGGATGTTGCGTCCTTCACGACCAATGATACGCCCTTTCATTTCGTCGTTGGGAATATCAACCGTGCTGGTTGTATGATCCGATGTATGACTGGCCGCGAAACGTTGCGTCGTCATCATGAGGATCTCGCGAGATTTTTCTTCGCAGACTTCCTGCATCCGTTTTTCATGATTGAGAATACGCCCGCCAACTTCGTCCTCGAGTTCGTCCTCGAGCAATTTCAAGAGCCGCGAGGTCGCGTCTTCTTTGCTGAGGCCAGTCATTTGATGCAGCTCTTTTCGCTGCTTGTCGAGAATATCGTTTAGATCTTTTTCGGTTTGCCCGATTTGCTCAAGCTTGACCTTCAAACGATTTTGAGACGACTCAATAAATTGCTCTTGTTTCTTGAGGTCGTCGGATTGCTGCTGAATTCCGGCATCACGTTTGTCGAGGGCACGTTCACGTTGGTGAATCTTCTCTCGTGCCTTACTCAGTTTTCGCTCAGATTCTGCTTCGCGTTTGAGTTCCATCTCTTTAACCGCGACTTCTGCGTCTTTGATTTTTGAATCTGCGTCCCGTTTGGCTTGCTCAAGAATCAGGTTGGATTTTGCCTTGGCTCCTCCGCTGACGATCAGAGAATAGATCAAGAAGGCACCCGCCCCCAAAATCAATCCGCCAATCCCAAGGACGATTTCCATTGTTGACATCGCGATCATTTGACACCGCTCCTTTTATTTGAAGTAACGGCAATCCTCGACGATCAAAATCGGCGGGCGAAAGACAAATTGAAATTGGAAGCTGACAAAAAGCTCGGACTAGTCGTCCCGATGACGCACATCGCCGGACTTATCCGGCGACCGCCTCGCAGGCAGAAAACGCCCACGCCTTTTTGAGTCAACTCTCCAATCCTGTTTCTGTTCGACGTTCAACATCGAAAAGCGAAACGAATTCACTTCTCGAACACGCCAGACAAACCATTTGCTGTCTGGTTGGTGTTGAACCGAAACAGAAACCCATCCGACCAACGGAATCCAGAATGCAAGATCCAGCACATCGTGTCGGCGATTTTTTTGGCCGGTCGAGACGCTAGAAAGCTTGCGCACGGCTGGTGAAAGCCGTAAGAAGACGCTCAGGATGATGTAAATCAAATCCATGGCTAACCGAGGAAGAATGAATTGGAACTAAAAATAAGTACCAACGTTTCAATTTTCTTTGCTCTAACCGACTTTGGACCAGCTCAAGGCTTGCGTCACAAAGTCTGCTGTTAAAATTACGTTTGCAGCTGACATTTTGAAAACGAAAAACGCATTAATATGTGTCGCACGTGTTTCAAACTTGTCACGTTCCAGTGTAACAAAACCATTTCAAAGCACAATCAAGCCTTCTTAAGACGAGTATTGGCCCCTTTGTTTGAGCTCGAATCCCAACTTGAGTCAAGTTTCCCAGTTTCGAACTGGGCGCATGTTCGAACGTTGGTTGCCGTATCCGGCGGCCCCGACAGCGTGGCGTTACTTCGTGCGATGACATCCAATCTGGATCGATTCGATTCAACGCTTCGATCCAATCTTTCCGTGGGACATGTGAATCATCAGATTCGTGGTATCGAATCGGATTCAGATGCTGAATTCGTTCGTGATCTTGCCAAGTCATTGAAGCTGAATTTTGTCGACTCCAAACCGAAGTTCTTGGACATTAAAAATGGACACTCGGAGGAATCGCTTCGTGATTTTCGCTATGCCGAGCTTATGAAGCTGACAAGTTCGACCGCTGGGCGATATCTCGTGACAGGTCATAACCGAGACGACCAAGTCGAAACGATTCTTTTTCGGATCCTACGCGGGACGGGAATTAGCGGCTTGAAAGGAATTCCAGCAAAACGGTTAGCGAACGAATCAACAACGATCGTGCGGCCGTTGCTAGAGATATCGCGTGAACAGATCGAAACCTATTTGCATGAAATTGGTCAGCCATTTCGACATGATTCGTCTAACGCGGATACTAAATACTCTCGAAACTATTTACGCCATTCGCTGATTCCAGAATTGAAATCTCGATTCGGAGAATCAATTTCGCAATCGTTATTGAGGTTGGGCGAGCAGGCTGCTGAAAACGAAGCTTTCCTGGATTTGCAATCATCAGATTTGGATGCGGCGATTCTCGAAAGCTCGCCTCTTCGACTAACTCTTCATTGCCCTGATCTCTCTTGCCATTCGTCAGTCATCATTCGGCATTGGTTAAATCGAATTTGGATTCGACAACGTTGGCCAAGGCAAGCGATAACGGCGGAATGGCTTCGACGACTGAGCTCGGCGATCAAATCCGACGAAAATTCTGTTCTAAATTTGCCCAACCAAATTCGGTTCGAAAAGAACGACCGTAGAGTTGTGATCGCCCGCAATGGTGAACAGTAACATTCTTTTAAGTGTTTCCACTCCAAGATCATCTGAGCCCGACTTGTTTCAATTGAGCACCGCATCAATTGCTACTCAGTGTCAAGCAGTAAATACAACCAGATCAATCGTGTCTGTTTCCATCGCCGAATATCAAGTCTGTTAAGCGAGGAAAAATATAACGAAAACTCCGATGGCTCAAAAACAATCATTCATTTGATGGTCGTTTTTGGTTTCGCTTCGTTTTTTGGTTAGTTATACTGATCGCTCGATAAACCAGCTAGCAAAATAGTCGATGGACATTCTGTTGATTCAGAAGGTCGGCGTTGACTCGCTGAATTTGCCATTTCCAATCCCAACAAATGATTGGATTCATTTCCTTCCACCAATATTAGCTTAACACTATGAATGCAACAGTTGATTCCGTGCACTCGGAAAAACCATCCCAGCTCATGTTCTGGGGATGCTTTATCGCTTTGATCACCACGGCGTTCGCGTTTATTTCGCGAGCCTTCATGATTAACAATCCTGAAATGTGGCCTGCCGATTTTGGGTTGGATAATGTCCAAGCACAAACGTTGTTTGGACATGGAATCTGGCCGTTCGCGATCAGTATCATTCTATTCAGCTTCATCATTGACAAAATCGGTTATCGAATCGCGATGATTTTCAGCTTTGTCTGTTACGCGATTTATGCAGCACTCGCTCTCTATGCCTACTCGATCGTTAATGAAGCAGGACTTTCGGGCGATGCGCTTACAGCCGCTCAAGGCAAAGGTTACCAAGTGCTGACTTGGGGCTCGATCATTTTGGGTTTAGGCAACGGAACGGTCGAAGCCTTCATTAACCCAGTTGTTGCAACGATGTTCAGCCATGCAAAAACTAAATGGCTCAACATTCTTCATGCTGGTTGGCCGGGAGGACTGGTCCTTGGTGGTTTAATCACGCTTGGCTTGGGAACGGCAGCAACAGATGATTGGCGTCTTTTGATTTACATCATCGCGATCCCTGCAGTCGTCTACTTGCTAATGTTGATCGGTGCAAAATTTCCAGTCAACGAGCGAGTATCTGCGGGAGCGACCTACAAAGAAATGCTCGCCGAGTTCGGAATCATTGGCTGCTTTATCGCGGCCTATTTGATCTTCATGCAACTCGCTGCCGTAGGTGCCAAACCATTCGGTTTGGAAGGCGAAGCGTTCATGGGTATGAACGTCGCGACCGTGATTGCTTGGGTTGCGATTCTTGCATCGGTCATAGGTTATGGTGCTTACTGCAAGTCTCTTGGCCGGCCGTTGATGATCTTCTTGTGCCTTATCATGATTCCACTCGCGACAACAGAACTTGGAACTGACGGTGCGATTACAGGCATCATGGAAAAGCCAATGGAGGAGTTTGGATACAACCCACTTTGGGTTTTGATCTACACTTCGGCAATCATGATGGTGCTTCGCTTTTTTGCAGGTCCCGTTATCAAGGCACTTACACCACTTGGACTTTTGGCTTGCTGTGCCGCATTGGCGATTGTTGGTCTTTATTGCTTGTCATTCGTTCAAACGTTCTTTGCGATTTTCGCGGCTGCAACATTGTACGGAGTGGCCAAGACTTACTTTTGGCCGACAACGCTCGGCGTCGTTGCTGAACAGTTCCCGAAGGGTGGAGCTTTGACGCTCAACGCCATTGCTGGAATTGGAATGTTGGCCGTTGGAATCATGGGCGGTCCGCTGATCGGAAAAATGCAGGAAGACTCTGCTCGCTACGCGTTAACGGAAGAGTCACCAGTCGCCTATTCGCAGATCTCAAAGCAAGACACTTATTTCTTAGGCAAATACGAAGCAGTCGATGGCGAAAAAGTTAGTGCTCTAGATGAAGCCCAGCAAACGACCATCAACACGACCGTCACAAAAGCGAAACAAGGAGCTTTGGCGACGATCGCAATTTTTCCCGCGATCATGTTGTTGTGCTACCTCGCATTGCTGGCGTACTTCAAATCACGGGGCGGATACAAGCCAGTTGTGGTTGATGGTAAATCGGCCGGCGCACATTAAATAGAACGCCAAACCGTAACTCAGGTAGACTGGGCACACCAAGCAACTCTGACTGCTAGCACATCTACCCGAACTCATGGAGCCTTGCAATCAGCAAGGCTCTTTTGCTGCGCTGATGATGAAACTTCACCTGTTGGCAATCGGGCAATCTCTCTAATATTCGCGGTCCAATCCAAGCATTGACCCGAGAATGTTTGTGTCGTTTCAGAAGTTTCAATCTCGAAGTGCCTCGCGCCGACCAACGTTGTTTCAGCGTGCGCGCAAGTTCGTATCGATTTTGATTTTTGTGGTTGCGATTGGCGGTGGTGGTTGGCTGCTATTCCAGCAAACGGTCCACTCACAGCTTCGCGATCGTGTTCAAGAAAAGATCACCGAGCGATTCTCCGGAACCGGCTTAGTTGCCAACCTTGGTCAAGCCAGGTTCATTGAAGGGCAGGGGATCCAACTGAACAACCTGCGAGTTGAGCTGGAAACTTCGGCTGCGAATCAAAACCAGAAACGAGCGTGGCCAGCTTCTTCTGTAGACGAGCAGTCCAGCGTTGAAGTCTATGAAGCCTTCATTCACGCGCCCGTCTCGATGGCGGAACTGGCTTCATCGAAACTCCCAATTAGCATGGTCGAACTTCGACGCGTGAGACTGACGCTCGTTCGAAACGCCAATGGCGAGTGGGACTTTCAAAATGTAGTTGAGAATCTAGCTGCGTTTAGTCCTAACCCTGACTCTCCAATTCCAGTCGCATTGACCGATTGTGAATTGAGAATCGTTGATCACTCTTCGGCTCGAACGAAACCGATTTCCATTTCGAATTTGGATGTTTACGTTCAGTCGATCGCGCATGATCAGCGAACACAACTCCAAGTCACTGGTGGTTTCCAAAGCCCTGCGATTTCTCGGATCGACTTTGTGACTTATTTGGATCAACAGGCTCAGTTCTGGCGGTCAAAGATCACAGCCACCGATGCAACCTTGTCCAGCGACCTTGTTTCTGTTTTACCAAAAGAAATCCAAAGCGAACTGACCGAGTTACAAGCTGTTTCCGGTCGAATCAACTTCGTCGCGAAGGCCACCGGACGGATGTCGCTTAATTCCATTCCGCAGTTTGAGATTGAGGGAAACGTTGCGGACTTGACGGTGGACGACCATCGTTTACCAATGCCAATTCGCAATGCCTCCGCCGGTTTCTACGCGAACAATGAAGGCTTTGCCGTTTCCCAAGCGAGTGGAAGACTTGGGCAAGCAGAGTTCGCCGCAAACTATCGGCAAAGAGGGTTCATTGAGCGTGGTCAGTGGCATTGCGATGGATTCGTCAAGCAATTCAACCTCGACCACTCGCCGCGTCTGGGGCGTTGGCTTCCAAACTATTGCAAAAAGTTTTGCCATGAGTACTCGCCATCGGGAACATCAGATATCGAATTTGATCTGACGCATGATGGGAATTCACTTGTCCAACGCAAGATCATCGGAACATTGACGGGCATGAATTTCACTTGGATCAAACTTCCCTACAAAGTCGAAAACTGCGTGGGAACCGTTAGATGGCTGGGTGACATCTGCAACTTCGATGTTCGCTCGGAGACCGGAAAACAGGAAATTGAATTAAAAGGAGTTGCCAAGGGATTCGGGACTTCTCCCACGTACGAGATAAACGTTTCCGTCCCGGGGGCTTTGCCAATTGACCAGAAAATGCGTGACGCGATTGACGCCAAACCCAAGCTTGCCAAGGTCTTGAGGTCGTTCAGTCCCAAAGGACATCTGGCTGGAATCGGAACGATTAAAAAGCTCGTGGCCAATGGGCCCGTTTCCAAATCGTTTGCTATTCGTTTAAAGCAATGCTCGATGCTGCACGACAGTTTCGACTATCCGATTCATAACATTCATGGATTGGTCACCGTTGAAAACGACAACTACACGTTCTCGGATTTGTCGGGAAACAACAGCAGCGGAAAAGTTACTTGCAATGGAACATGGAATCCAATCAATGGTCTAAACACCCGTTTCATTTGCAGTTCAGTCCCACTCGATGACCAATTGCGATTTGCACTAAAGCCCAAACTGCGTGAGATATGGAATGGCTTTCGACCAAGGGGAACTTTAGATTTCATTCGAATCGACATGCGACTTCCAATCGGAAAAGAAATCGAACTGGATGTCGAAGCCGCCATGAACAAGCCGCAAGACAAAACAGAAGCCAACTACATTTCGATTCACCCAATCTGGTTTCCGTACACGATCAATCATCTAACCGGCGTCATCAAGATCGAATCCGGCAGAGTTACGCTCAAAGACATCGAAGGCAAGCATCAACGGACTTGGTTGGCTTGCCAAGGAGATGGGCGATACGACGACAACTCTTGGTCAGTCAAACTTAAAAACCTGTTGGTTGGATCATTAAGAGTCGACGAAGAACTCCTTGCCGCCGTCCCCAACTCACTCGCGCCGCCGATTCGCCAACTCAAGTACCAAGGGCTCTTAACCGTAAGCGGTGAGATCACTGTGGCTGGAAAATCAGCGCCCCAGCGATCAACAGAAACTCAGCTCAGAACCAACAACGATGATTTCGGTTCGACAACAAATGATGTTTTAGATCAAACGCCTACCTCAAGTATGGCTTGGGATCTTCGGTTTGACATGAACCAAGCCAAAATGCAGGTTGGTGTTCCAGTCGAAAATGTCTCGGGAGGTGTGAGGCTTGTTGGGATTTATGACGGAACGAATGCCGAGTGTCGTGGTGATTTGGAAATTGATTCTCTAACAGTGTACGACGCACAAATCACCAAAATACGCGGCCCAATCTGGCTTGATAACAAGCAAGCGACGGCTGGTCGATTTGCAAAATCGCTGACTGCAAATTCTTCGATCAACATTAGCCCCAACGCAAATGGCCAACCTGAACTCGACTCCGTGACCGGTCGAATGCATGAAGGTGAAGTTCGATTTGACGCGAAACTTTCTTCTTCGTCAAATAACGAATACTTTGTTCAGGCCACGCTCAATGACGGATGTCTCGCCACCGCGTGTCGAGAGTTCGGTTCCAGTCTTGAGAACGTCGAGGGTCACAGTTTTGCCGCGGTTCGTTTGACCGGAGACTATTCGGGGATCCATTCACAGCGTGGCGATGGAACCATCCAACTTCGCAACGCCAAAATCTACGAGCTGCCAGTTTTTCTTTCGCTTCTCAAGATCCTCAACGTCAGGCAGCTAAGTCGTACGGCTTTCGACTCGAGTAACATTGATTTTACGATTCAAGGCGACCAGATACATTTTGGACGAATGGAGTTTCTGGGGGATGCGATTTCGTTGATTGGGAATGGAACGATGAATCTCGCGCGTGAAATTGACTTGAATTTCTATTCAGTGATGGGGCGAAATCGGATCAACATCCCTGTAATAAGTGATCTTTATCGCGCGAGTAGCCAGAAGATTCTTTGGATTAACGTTGATGGTTCGCTCGACAATCCACAAACGCATCGACATGTGCTTGCGGGATTGAATGACTCGCTGAAGCAGCTTTTTCAGCCGAGGGATGGAAGTCAAATCTCCGAGCGATGGCAGAAAAATAATTTGACACCGGCTCAACGAAGTGCAAGTCGGTTGGGCGTTGAAGGAACTCGCGTCAGCAATCGTTTCAACCGTCTACGCAGCGAAGTTCAACCAAACCAACCGAGTAATCCAACCAACCAACTGGATCCGAATTTCAGGTCGATTCAGCCAAGTGGCTTTTCAGCCGAATCAAAAGGTTTTTCGGAAGTTTTAGAAGACAGTTCAAGCACAATTCGGAGATAGGAATTTCAATGAAGACGGATCCAACTTTAGGAATCAATGGAGCTGCAGGAATGCCGCTTTCTTACGAAGTCATCCAATCCGAAAGACATTTTGCGCTTCACGCAAAACTCGAAACCAAGCCGAAGGATGCGATCTCGGACACGCTCGAGACGACGGACCGAGATGGCGATGGGAAACTGGCTTGGGAGATGCGAGCGATTTCGATGTTAGAAGATGCGCTGGAGCAGGAAGAACAGGATCGGTTGGATTTGGAAGGCTGAATAACCAAATTTCATATTTCAAATTTGAGAATCTCTCAATTCTCAATTCTCAATTCTCAATTCTCAATTCTCAATTCTCAATTCTCAA
>CAYMFZ010000204.1:0-6626 GCA_964389585.1 uncultured Pirellulaceae bacterium
GGGCGGACCCCCCAATATCGTTTTGATGAATCGTGGTGGCAAGCTCGAACGAGCAAACGTCGATAACACGCTTCGGCAATGGCGGAGTTCATACCAATCTGTTTGGCACGACATCGATGGAGACGGTGACAGTGATCTCTATGTTTGCAATGACTTCTCACCCGATGTCTTCCTCCGAAACGACACGCCACGCGGATCTTTCGAACCCAAATTCGTTGATATCACCGAACAAGTTTTTCCTGACGGCGCGATGGGTTTTGGCATGGGAGCCAACTTCGGCGACTACAACTCTGACGGAAAAATGGACTTGTACGTTTCGAACATGTATTCGAAGGCAGGCTTGCGAATTCAAGAAAAGCTGGGCGGCAACGTTGACCCTCGCATTAAAGCCTCTGCCCACGGCAACTTTCTTTACGAAAATCAGAACGGGAAATTCAAGCAAGTCGCTGGCATGGCGGCGAATGCTCAACATGTTTCAAAGGTCGGTTGGTCATTCGGTGGTCAGTTCGCCGACTTCAACAACGACCAAGAACTTGATCTCTACGTCTCAAGCGGATTTTTTTCGCCACCTGAACGACTTAAGTCAACCGTCGATTTGTGAAGCTGCCTTTGGCGCTCGGTCGTGCGCTACGATGACACCAAGGAAGACGAATTCGTCAATTCTCGCCAATGGGACGAAGCCGAATCGAAGTTTCTGATTTTTGAACCCCGCAATTCTGACTCAGACAGCGGATTTGTAATCAACTCATTTAGCGGCAACGAACGCAATCGGCTCTTCTTAAGTTCGAACGGGAACTTTGCCGACGCGACAACCGTCTCGGGTGCAGATTTTCGCGAAGACGGTCGGGGGTTCGTGCTTTTCGATTTTGACCAGGATGGCTGGATCGACATGGGAGTTAGCTCTGCTCAAGAACCACGATTCCGCATTATGCGAAACATGATCGGTGAAAACGAGAACGCATTGGGTCACTCAGTGTCGGTAAGATTAGTTGGCGGCCATACGGGCACCGACTCGCAAGAACAATGGAGTAGTCGTGATCCAATTGGTGCGGAGTTGATCGTCAAGATTGGAGAGACTCAGCGGGCGTTTAGGCTTTCGGCAGGTGAAGGTCTGTCCAGCCAAAACAGCAAGTGGGTTCACATCGGAATGGGCGACTCAAATAAAATTGACCAAATCGAAATCGCTTGGCCTAGTGGCAAGAAAACGACGCACGCGAACATCGCCGCCGGCGAACGTGTAACACTTTTCGAGAACCCTGAACAATCGACGTCGAAATAGAACAGCAGAATGAATTCAACGAAAACTATTTTGGCCATAATGGCTCTCGTCGCCTTGGGTGGAATCGCATACTGGTATCTCACTCAGCCCGATTCCGAGACGCCCTCTCTGTTGGCCAACGCGAATGCCCCTGCAGATTTCCGTGCTGCACCGAATGGATTCACGGAGCTAAGCCCCACGTTGTTTCGTAAACCGCTCGAAATCAGTTCGTTGACGGGCGATAGCAAGATGCGATTCGAAAAAGTTACCGACTCTGGGATCGACTTTGAAAACTATTTTGATCGTAACAAGCCCTACGAACTCCTAGATACCGGCTCGGGCGTCGCGATCGGCGACTTCAATAACGACGGCCTTCAAGACGTTTACCTCGTTGGTGGCGATATTCCCAACAAGCTTTACCAGAATGTTGGCAACTTTAAATTCAAAGACGTCACTGAATCCGCCGGAGTCGCCGGGCAATATCAATCCAGAAACTTGTTAGGATCCGGTGCAACGTTTGGCGACGTGGACAATGATGGCGATCTTGATCTTTATGTCTGCAACATGGCGTCACCGAATTTGCTGTACATCAATCAGGGTGATGGGACTTTTTTAGAGCAGGCCTTTTTCCGCGGCGTGGCCTACAGTGGCGCGAGTAAGATCGGCAATTTTTGTGACTACGATCAAGACGGGGATCTCGATATTTATCTTGTCACTTATCAAGATCGTAATCCAGACAAGAGTGTCGACCCCAAAGTCGTTATCGACGGCAAGGAACAGATTCGCGAAGACATGCGAGACCAGTATGCGATCGTTGGCGATGCGGTCGTGAAGGCGGGAGAGCTTGACATCCTCTACGAAAACCAAGGCGACGGAACATTCAAAGACGTAACGGAAGCCGCCGGCCTAACCGATTTTGGAACAACGCTGGCCGCGGTTTGGTTCGACTACAACAACGATGGTTGGCAAGATATCTACGCGTCTAATGATTTTCACTCACCCGATCGACTGTATCAGAACAACGGCGACGGAACATTCACCGACATTTTGCCAGACGTCGTTCGACACACGCCTTGGTTTTCGATGGGCAATGACGCGGGTGATTTAAACAACGATGGTTTCGAAGATTTGATGACGGCCGACATGTCGGGTACGTCGCACTACAAACGCAAAGTCGACATGGGAGACATGGGGGATTCCGCATTCTTTTTGGAGTACGGACGACCTCGGCAATACATGAGAAACTGCTTGTTCATCAATTCTGGCGCCGGTCCGTTTCTTGAAGTGGCATCGATGAATGGGATGTCGAGCACGGATTGGACTTGGGCGTTGAGATTCGTTGACCTTGATAACGATGGACTGCTGGACGTGTTCGCTACCAACGGCCACGCTCGCGACATGATGAACGCCGACACCGCCAACAAGTATGCAGAGCTTGGCAAGCAAGGGGATCAGGATGCGCTGAACAAATTCTATTGCGAGATCCCGGCCAAAAAGGAAGCTAATCTCGCGTTCAAAAACAACGGCGACTTGAATTTTTCGAGTATCGGACATGAGTGGGATCTTGATCACATCGGGGTCAGCCACGGAGCAGCGTTCGCCGACCTTGATCTCGACGGCGACCTGGACTTGATCGTCAACAACTATTACGAGCAGGCTTTGATTTATAAGAATCAATCGCAAACGGGATCGCGGGCTGCTTTTGAATTTCGCTGTGGCGAGAACAACTTCTTTGGCGTTGGCACAAAACTCGAAGTCTGGCAGGGCGATGCTTATCAATCGCGAACCTTGCGTTCGGCACGCGGTTACCTCTCTTCCGACCCTCCCGTTTTGCATTTCGGTTTTGCGACAGACGAAAAATTAAGCAAAGTCAAAGTGACTTGGCCCGACAATACGATCACGGAGCTCGCAGATTTGGAACTAAACGCGCTCTATCGAGTTATCGAAAACGAAACACGAACACCCTTCGTCGAGCCCGAACCAATCAAGACGAATTTCGTCGACGTGACGTCGCAAATGAAAGTTGACTTCACGCATGTGGAAAGACCTTACGATGATTTCGCTCGCGAAAACCTGTTGCCCTACAAACTCTCAGAGCAGGGGGCCGGAATCGCTTGGGGCGATGTGAATAACGATTCGTTTCCCGATCTATTTTGCGGAGGAGCGGCAGGGCAAGCTGGTGTGTTGTTCATCAACGAGGGCGGTAAGTCATTCAAGCAAGCATCGGGCCCCTGGGACAAGGATGGAAACTGCGAAGACATGGGCATGGTCTTTTTCGATTCCGACGGCGATGGCGATCAAGATCTTTATGTCGTCAGTGGAAGCAACGAATGCGATCCGGGGGATCCGGTTTTGCGAGACCGGCTGTACCTCAACGATGGCAAGGGAGCCTTCACCGGCTCGCCACCAGAGATGTTGCCGAAAGTTTCCGACAGTGGCAGCTGCGTTGCGGCGGTGGATTTTGATAGAGATGGTGACCTTGATTTGTTCGTGGGATCGAGAGCCGTTCCTGGCAAGTATCCTTTGACGCCGATCAGTCGCTTACTGCAAAACGAAAATGGAATCTTTACTGACGTGACGGAGTCAGTTGCACCTGACTTAGTCGAAGTTGGACTTGTGAATTCGGCGATCTGGACGGACTACGACAACGACAACGACGGGTGGAGTGATTTAGTTGTGGCTTTGGATTGGGGGCCCGTTTCCGTATTCCGAAACATTGAGGGCAAACTTTCAAACGAGACAAAAAGCGTCGGTCTGGACGAACACAAGGGTTGGTGGCACGGCATCACTTCTGCTGATCTCGACAACGACGGCGATCTCGATTTCATCGTGACCAATCAAGGACAGAATTCAAAATACCACACGGATTTCAAGCATCCACATCGGATGTACTACAGCGATTTCGACAATAGCGGAACGCTGGATTTGGTTGAAACGGAGTTTGAGAACGGCGTCGAGTATCCCGCCCGTGGCTTGAGTTGCAGTTCGAACAGCATGCCATTTATCGCGGAAAAGTTTGAAACGTATCATGAGTTTGCGACCGCTTCGTTGTCAGAAATTTACGAGCCAAGCATCCGAGAAAAACCGTTTCGCGAAGTCAATTTCTTAGACTCAGCGATCCTTTGGAACGAAGGCAGCAAGTTTGAGGTTCAGCCGCTACCAAGAATGGCCCAAGTCAGCCCGACGTTTGGCGTCACGGTTGCGGACTTCAATGAAGACTCATACCTCGACATTTTCATGGCGAACAACTTCTTTGGATCACAAGCCGAAACCGGATTCATGGACGGCGGGCTCAGTCTTTTGCTAATTGGTCAAGGCGATCGAAAATTCAAAACAGTCTGGCCAAACGAAAGTGGAATCACCCTCAACGTTGCGTCTTACGGCGCGGCAGGAGCCGATTTCGACCAAGACGGCGACCTTGATCTAGCAGTCAGCGCCAACAACGACAAAATGAGCTTGCTGGAAAACAAATCAGAAGCAAATAGCTCGGTCAAAATCCGAATCATTGGCGACAAAGCGAACCCGCAAGCAATCGGCGCACAACTCCACTTGTTTGGTCCAGAATTTCAAAGACGAATTTCAATCAACGCAGGCGGAAGCTACCAATCGCAATCGTTCTCGTCGGAGTTGCATCTCAATGAAGCAACTGCCAAAAAAATCAATCGAATCAAAGTCGTCTGGCCAGACGGCGTGAAAGCGGAACAGAAATTTCAAGCCAAACGGAATGGCGAAATAGAAATTCGCAAGTCAAATTAGTATTTTACTCAGCTCAATATTCGTGATGGGTGCCATGGCCACGCGGCAGCATGGCCATGAATGATCAACGAAAAACCACTAATCAGACGATCATGCTCACGCAAGCGTGAAGCATGGAACCCGAAAATTAAGACGAGACTAAATACTAGCAACGCCACCAACTTCCGCGAGTTGGACCGAAACAGCGAGTTCAAATCCGGCTTTGCAGTAACCCCGGGCAGCGAAGCAGATTAAGGAAATCAATTTCTTACGTTCATGTTTTCGATTGTCACTTTCTGTTTCGACTTGGGCTTAACGGTAACCTTGCGTCGAGCGTGCGTGATATCGCCAGCGGATGGGAAACCGTCTTCGTCCATGTCGGCGATCACTGTCAAATAGTAGTCGCCGGGATGGAGATAGGTAAACGTGAACTCGCTCTGATTCTTCGCCAGTTCGGGAAATAGCAACAGCGTATTCAGTAAGTCTTCCCGGATGTAACCGTGCTGTTGGATGAACTTTCCATTCTCATGAACTAATGCATCTCGAGAAAGGTAAACGAGGAGTTTCTTGTCTTTGATCAATTCGTTGCGCTCAATGGCAACTGTCATCTGAGCAAGATAAGGCATTTGGTCGATGCGACGTGGGTCTTTCGCGAGTTTCCCTAGTTCGATTAGCTCTTTGCTCGTATCCTCCCAAATGTAGCTGGATGACGTCAAAGGATACTCGTCCGCCCAAGTCGGTTTCGGTAGGACATTGGGAAATTCATAGTCGACCACGTTCTTTGGGAAGCCGACGGCTTTGGCTGCGTTGGTCGCCAGCTCCGGATGCATCCGTTCACCTTTGAACGTCATGTGTGGCTTGGGTTCGGTCAATCCAAACCGACTCGTGTACGCATTGAACTCAAACGAGTTTCCGCGAAACGTAAGCTCCATATACATGACATCCTTGCCACCATAGGCGTCGACTAATCGGTAGTAACCCCAATCCTCCCCGTACTTCACTTCATCGAGCACGAAATAGCTGGTGCGATAGATACCATTCAATATTCCGCCGTTGCGGGCCATGATCGTTCGCTTGCCCTTGAAGTCGACGACGAAGAAAGAAGTAAACAGGTTGCCGATCGTGCCGCCTTCGAATAACCCGTGAATGTGCGATGGTGCGATTGGGCGAAAATCAAATCCCATCCAGTCGAACTTCTGCCCCATAAGATTCATCTCGCCGACCCAGTGGCCTTGCAGGTACTTGAGCATCTCGAAACCTTGCTCGTTGATGTCGACAACACTGATTTTCGCTGGAGTAAAATTCTGCATCTGCTTTTTCTCACCCGCTGGCTTGGCTTTTCCTTCGTTGATGTATCCCTGCTCCGCCCAAATTTTGAACAGCCGCCTCATGTAATTTGGCATCAGCCCGTTCTGAGGCATTGGATCGTCTGGATCATTAATGCGTTCGAGCAAGTCACCTTTTTTAGTGTGCTTGAGCACAGCTTCGTAACTCGTCAACACAAAATCGCCTTGCGGGTCGTCACCGGCGTGACAGGTTGTACAAAAGTTGTTGACGATCGGGCGAATGTCATTTGTGTACGAAATTTCGTCCGTGATTGCTCTTTCAGTTTTTTGCGCACGTAGCTCCGCAC
>CAYMFZ010000204.1:6636-9092 GCA_964389585.1 uncultured Pirellulaceae bacterium
ACAACGACAAAAACCAAAATTACAGGTTGGTGATTGTTCACGATTTTGACTCCGGCTTTTGAGGCTTCGATATTGACAAGGTTATCGCTTGCTTTTAGATTGTCAAGTGTGACAAACTAAAAGTTGATTCCTTTGTTGGGCGATTCGATTGTTCGCTGAAGCAAAAAAGTCGTTAACAAATTCTTGAACCAGTCAATTATGCAACGGAACGATTGTGGGCCGACCTGACCTCTCAGAAACACGAACCGCCGAAATCTTGGACGCTTTCGAGCATTGCGTAGGCCGTTACGGACTCGAAGGAAGCTCCCTCGAACGTATTGCCGAACAGGCCGGATTGAAGCGGAGCATTCTGCGACACTACGTGGGTAACCGCAACGATCTCGTCGTGGCTCTGGCCGAGCACGTTGTTGCCAAATACATCGTGCAACTCGATTCGATCGCCGATTCTATTTCGCCAGATAGGCGAATCGACCAACTCATTCAAACGCTGTTGCCAAGCCGCCCTGTTAGCACGAGTGAGAGCATCCTCGTCATCGAATCATTGATCGCTGCATCCGAGCAATATGAGGAAGTTCGTGAACAGATGTCTTTGTATGTGGACAAGGTTGTCAAAATGATAGCGAGTCAGTTGCAACTTGAGTTTGCGGAACGGACCAAGCAAGAGTGTTGGACTGTCGGCTACGGAGTCGTCAGGAATTGGTTTAATAAAGAGTCATTTAGCCCGCTAAGTGCCAGCGGTGATTTCCCCCGCGACGTGGTGGAGATGATCGCCGGTCAACTGCAGCTTCAATTCACGCAATGTTCGCGAAAGGAATGCTGGAACACTGCCTACGGAATCGTCTGCATTTGGTTTAATCAAGAGTCATTGAGCCCGCTAAGCCTATCGCCGGCATACCTGCAGGCTGCCCGCAAAAGCATGCGGATGTTGATCGAAAGCCTAAAGTGGTAAATGTCTTTTCGCAAATTGCCTTGCGGTTGGGTGCCTTGCTCACGCGCAGCATGAGCATGTTTCGCAGTGGGCAAATCGGCAAGCTATTGTTTCAATTCTCCATCGGCATGGCCGCGCAAATGCGCTACGATGCGGCCACTTTTTTCTTAGTTCTCCAATTCGGATTGGATCGCCGACCGACATGCTCAAGCTCATACTTCGCGTGAGCATGGCACCCTTCCTTGGGCACCCTTCCTTGGGCACCCTTCGTGACACCTTGCGCGAGGTCTCACTGCATCAGCTTTGAATCGAGACGGTCATGTAGAATCGTTAACGATGGAACTGAGTCACGATCAATAGACAGCGGATCGTTTGCTCCGGTTTCCCATGCTTTTGCACTTGACCACCGATAGTCCGTCGATTGTGATGCAAGCCGGCGAGCTACCGGGTTCTGGTGAATGTACATTATCTTTTCGTGGATATCTCTGACGGATCTGAGATTCCTGTCATATCCACCGCCGCGCTGCCAAGAGCGAAAAGTACGTTTTCCATTGGGCTGGACATCTTCAATCGTTGGCAAATAGTCTGGCGAGTTATCTTTTAACCAGTTGATCGCTCGCTTGGAAACGGATTGCTTTAGTGTCTTCAAAATTGCGGCAACCTTTGTCTCTTGCAAAGGATACAAAGCCAGATGAACGTGCTCGGGCATGATGACCCACGCCCAGAGATCAAACGGATTTCTTTCACGGGAGAGATTGATTGCGTCGACGACCCATTGGCAACTGCGTTCCTTTGTCAAAAGTGGTAATCGCTTGTACGTTGAGAATGTAAGGAAGTGTGAATCGCCAGGCGTGTCGGATGTCTTACGAGTTTTTCGATGAGGTTCTGACATGAGAACATTGTTGGGTTATTCGCATGCTCACCCAAGCGTGAACATGGCACCCGTTCCTACTCGTGATTCCCGTGACGCACCGGTCACATCGTCCGAATGTCAACAAACTAAGACTCCCTGCTTGCTGGTTTTCCTTAGTTGCAATTTCGAATTCGCAGATTGTTTAAGATTCGGTATACAGACGTCGCCGGCATTTTCAGTTTTGCTTGGCTGAAACACAAATCACAAATCGCTGGCGTGGTAACTTGGAATCGTACAACGATCAATTGAATTTCGATTCACAAACGACGTATTCTCACTGCTTCGAAAACTTGGCGACGAATCCGCCGCCTTCTGCGAGTCGCACTTTCAATCTAGTCTTGTCGTTGACAGTTGATGACTGAGTTTTGAATGGGACTGTTGTTGTCCACTTTTTTCGGTCCGCCTTCGTGTTTACGCCAATCTCGGCGACGTCTACTGCGGCAGCGTCCAAGTCATCAGCTATGGTTGTGGCTTGATAGTTCCCGGTGGCATCCAAAAAAGACAAGTCGATTTCGTATTCGCGTACTTCGCCACCATTTAAGATGCCAACAAACCAGACATCGCCTGATCGGCGGGCGAACGCGGCGAGCCTGCCAATTTCGCTTCCCTCAAGCA